>CAYHRZ010000159.1:0-10232 GCA_964359125.1 uncultured Klebsiella sp.
AGGTGGCCAGCACGTCGTCCCGGCCGAGTTTCGCCCCGGGGAAGTAGTGGCCCATGCAGCCCAGCAGGTAGTCGACGTCGGCACCCGAGGCGGCCACGTCGGCGGGGTCCCCGTCGTAGTCGGTGTCGGTGGTGCCGACGTAGCTGCGGTCGCCCCAGGGCAAGGCGAACAACACCCGCTTGTCCGAGGGGTGCGCGCACACCACCGCGTGCCGCAGCGGCAGGCGCTCGCGGGGTACCACGACGTGGACGCCCTTCGTCGGCCGGAGCAGCTTCGGTCGCGACTCGCCGAGGTTCCGGATCGTGTCGGTCCAGGGGCCGGTCGCGTTGACCACCACCTGGGCCTCGACCTCCACCTCGGCCTGGCCGTGCAGGTCGCGGGCCCGCACGCCGCGCACGCGGCCGTCGGCGTCACGCAAGAGGCCCGTCACCTTGGTGTAGGTCCGGACGTCGGCGCCGTGCGCCACCGCGTCGAGGGCGGTCTCCAGCGTGAGCCGCGCGTCGTTGGTGGCGCAGTCGTAGTAGAGTTGCGCGCCGCGCAGCCCGTCGGCAAGCAGCCCAGGTTCTTCCTCAGTCACGTCGCGGGGGCTCAGGTTCTTGTGGATCTTGGGCGAGCGGAACAGCGACAGGCCGTCGTAGAGCCACATGCCGAGGTTCAGCGCGAAGGGGCCCACCTTGGAGGCCTTGTAGACCGGGAAGAGGAACCCCAGCGGGTTGACGAGGTGGGGCGCGATGTCCATCAGCACGCGCCGTTCCGAGACCGCCTCGAACACCAGCGAGAATTCCCCCTGCTCGAGGTACCGCAGTCCGCCGTGGACGAGTTTGCTCGACCGCGACGAGGTGCCCGAGGCCAGGTCGTCCTGTTCCAGCAGGGCGACCGAGAGGCCGCGCATCGCCGCGTCGCGCGCCGCGCCGGCGCCCACGATGCCGCCGCCGATGATCACGATGTCGAAGCGCATGGGCCAGCCTATCCGCCCAGGCAGGCTTCCTCGGCGCAGTCCAGGACGTCCAGCCCGTAGATGCCCGAGGTGGCGCGGGCGCCCACTACCTCGAAGGTGCTCATCGGGTTGCCGATGCGCAACAGGTCCGACGCGGCGTCGGCGACGAGCAGGGAGCCGTCGGGCAAGAACACCGCGTCGCGGGGGAAAGCCAGCACACCGGGCTCCGGGGGAATCGTCCAGTCCAGGGCGCCATCGACCAGCCGGATCACCTGTCCCCGGGCGGCGAGCGAGGCCAGCACGCTGCCATCTTCCTCCACGTGGGGGCCGTGCGGCCAGGAGGCGTCGCCGGCCTCGTAGGTCCACCGGGGCTCGGGTCCCGCGGTGCCGATGGTGTACACCTCCACCCGGTCGTCGCCGGCCCCGGCCTGGACCAAGAGCGACACCGCCATCAGCGTCTCCCCGCTGGTCGTGGTCGCGACGTGCACGCCGTTAGGCCAGTGGATGACGCCGCCGGCCTGCCAGTTCAGCGACCAGAGCGGCTCGCCCTCCGGGGTGACCGCGAACACCGTCCCCGCCGTGGTGTCGGCGACGATGAACTCCCCCTGGGGCCCCAGCTCCAGGCCGTGGACGAAGGAGAAGCTACTGAAGTAGCTGTCGTCGGACCACAACAGTTCCCCGGCGGCGTTCACCGCCTCGATGGCGCTACCGAGGGCCTGGGGCGGCCAGGTCTTCGCGTAGGTGGTGCTCCCGTCGGCGTTCCGGATGGCCCCGGCCGTCCCAGCGTCGTCGTCGAAGCTCAGCGAGAAACGCAGGCTGTTGTCGACCGCCAGTTCTTCCAGCGCCGCAGCCCCCGTGCCCTCGCCAGGGGTGCTGCCCACCAGGACGTGGAACGCGTCGGGCGCCAGTGTCTCCACCCAGGGTTCTACCGGTTCTACACCGGTATCCGCGGAGTCGGGGCCGCCTGCGCAGCCGAGGAGCAGCCAGGTCACGGGTCCCCCGCGCATCGCGCGCCGACCAGCGGGCCGGCGCCGGTGGGGATGGCGAAAGTGCGGTTCGACACGCGCACCGACTCGGGGTCGCTGTAGCTGTCGGTGCCGCGCACGATCCGCAGTCCACCGTCGGGAGGGCCGGTAGGATTCTCGGCGGGACTCTGGGCGTAGTAGTTGGGGTCGTAGAGGTCGGCGACCCACTCCCAGGCATTGCCGCCGAGGTCGTGGTGGCCGAAGGGGCCCACGCCCTCCGGGTGCTCGCCGACGTCGACCAGGCCCCCGTCGCAGGGTCGGCTGGCGCCGCGGTCGCAATCGGGCGGCTCGTCGCCCCAGGGGTACCGGCGCGTGTCGTCGCCCCGGGCGGCGCGTTCCCACTCCGCCTCGCTCGGCAGGCGGGCGTCGCGCCACAGGCAGTAGCTGGCGGCGTAGTCGAAGGAGAGCCCCGTCACCGGCTCGTTGGGCGCCCCCTCGATGTCAGCGGGCACGCAGGCGCTGGCCTGTACGCACTGGTCGTACTGGGCGTGGGTGACCTCGTACTTGTCGAGTGAAAAGGCGGAGATCAACACGGCGTGGACCGGCGCCTCGTCGTACTCGTCGGTGTCGCTCCCCATCAGCACCGTGCCCTCGGGGATCGTGAGCAGCTCGGCATCGAGCATCGCCGCGTCGGCAGCGCTGTCGGCGCCGTCGGCATCGACGCTGCAGGCGACGAGGAGGACCACGCCAGGGGTGTAACGCCCGGGGTAGGAGGGCACGGTGTTGTTTCTGGTGGCCATGGCGATCGGCGCTCCGCTCTGCGTGGGCGACGGCGCCGCGTGTCGCGACACCATCCATGGGTGGACGGTTCTTCGCCTGCGGGGGACAGACGCCGTGCAGGGCGCGCAGTACGGCCAGTTGATGGGCGCGGAGATGCGCCTCCGCTACGCGCCGATGATGGACAAGATGTGGGCGGAACTGCCGGGGATCCTCCGGGAGATCCTTCGTGGCCGCGACCGGCGAAGCCACCAGATGTTCGACGCCCCGACCACGGCCAAGATGGAGTCCCTCGAAGCCGCGGTGGGGCTGCCGCGGGGCCGCTACCGCGACTACGCGTGGGTTTCGGAGCTCTCCAGCGTGGGGCCCTCGCTGATGGTGGCCCTGGGCAACACCCTGCAGCTCGACGACGTGCGGGTAGCCGCCTACGGCGCGCGGTGCAGCAGCGTCGTGGGCAGGACTCCCGAGGGCACACTACACGCCCGAAACCTCGACTTCCCGGGGATGGACTACTGGCAGCCGAACCAGTCGCTGGTCTTCGTGGACCCGGTCGACGCGGCGGGACAGCCCGACGGCTTCCGCTACGTCCACGCGGGCACCCTCGGCGAGGTGTTCGCCGGCACCACGGCGGTGAACGAGCCGGGGCTGGTGGTGACCGTCCACGTACACGCCTCTCGCGACGTGGCGCTGGTCGATGGGCGCGGGCGAATGGGCCTCTTCGACCTGCTCACCGCGCCGGGTCGTGGCGGCGGCGAGTGGGGCGCGTACCGGCTGGTGGAGTCCCTCGCCCGGCGCTACCCGACGGTGGCCTCGGCGGTCGAGGCCATCCGGGCCGTGCGCACGCTTGGCGCCTGGTCGCTGGTACTCTCGGACCCCTCGGGCGACAGCGCGGTGGTCGATGTCGACGCCCGCGACCAGGTGGTGCACCGCGGCGAGCGCGCGGCCACCAACGAGTACGCGAACCCCGGGATGCGGGCCCGCGAACTCGTGCCCAGCGCCGGCCCCTTCCTGGGCGCCCGTCACCGCCTGGAGCGCGCCCGCGCCGGTCTGGCGGCGGCCGGGGCGGAGCTGGGGGTCGACGAGGCCATCGGCATCCTCCGCGACGCCGTGGATGGCGCCACCGGGGAGGTGCGACCCGCCTCCGCCAACAGCGTGCTGAGTATCGACACCAGCCAGAGCCTCGTCATCGAGAGCCGCCGCGACGGCGACCACCGCATCTGGGTGGCGGAGCCGCAGCCCGACGCCCGCTCCCCGGCGGCGTTGGCGCCCTGGCTGGAGCTTCGTTTCCGTGACGGCTTCGCGTTCGGGAGCGGCGTGCCGGTGGTCCACGGCGGGCTGGTGGAGGCGGCGGGGCTCCCGGTCGACACCGCCCGCTGGGCGTTGGCCCACCAGTTGATGGTCGACGCCCACGCCCCCGCCGAGGCGCAGGCGGTGCTGGACCTCGTCGACGACGACGGCGCGCGCTTGATGGCCGGGTGGCGGCCCGCCTCGCGTCGGTGAACCGGTCCCGCCTCTCCGCCCACCACCAGGCGCTGGCGGGGTGGCTGGAAGGTGAGCTGCTGCTGCGTGCCGGGGGTAGCCCCGCCGAGGCGCGCCGGGCGTGGACGGCGGCGCGGGAGGTCCTCGCCAGCGACGCCCGCGTGCACGCCGGGCGGGAAGATCTCTACCGGCTGCTCGACGCGGTGCTGGCGCGCCGGTCCGCCCGCGCCCTCCCGGTTCGCCGCCTTCCCGCCCCGGACCTCAAGTTCCAGGACGTGCTCTCGCTGCCTCGTCGCTAGCCGCTAGGTTGCCGCGTGCGGCTCCTCCACGTCACCGACACCCACCTCGGCGTGGACCGCTGGTTCCGGGGCGCCCCCCGGGGCTGGCGCCGGGCCGACGACCACGCATCGGCCCTGCGGACCGCGCTGGCGGCGGCGGGCGAGGTGGACCTCGTCGTCCACACCGGCGACCTCTTCGACCGCTCCCGGCCCCCGGCCCGCGCCGTCGCCGAGGCGCGGGCGTTGTTGGCGAACCTGGGCGTGCCGCTGTTGTTGTTGCCCGGCAACCACGACCGGCGGGGGCTCGCCGGTCACTTCCCCGGTGGGATCCCGGGCGCCACCATCGTGGATCGTCCCGCCACGGTGCGGCTCGCGGGGATCGACGTGGCGGTGGTGCCCTGGGCGGCGGAGGCGACGTCCTGGGCGGCCCAGGCCAGGGCGCTCGGGGGCGACCTCCTCGTGTGTCACCAGTCTTTCCACGGCGCGCGGGTGCCCGGATTCACCTTTCGCTCGGGGCACCACGCCGAGACGGTGGGCGCCCACCAGGTGCCACGGCGCTTCCCGGTGGTGCTCTGTGGCCACATCCACCCCCGGCAGGTCCTGACACTGGGGGAGAGCGTGGTGGTCCACCCGGGATCGGCGGAGCGCACGTCGTTCTCCGAGCGCGGGGAAACCAAGGGTTACGCGGTGGTCGAGGTGGGCACCACGACGACGTGGCAGTTCGTGGACCTGCCGTCGCGACCGATGCGGGTCGTGACACACGAGGCCGACGTGGAGGGCGTTGCGCCGGGAGAGCTCGTGAGCGTGCGGGATCCCCGGTTGGACGACGCGGTCTTGGCCCGCGGCGGGTGGGTGCCACCGCGGCGGGCGGAGAGCCGGCAGGTGGGGTTGTTCGGGGGTGGCGTGTGACGCGTCGCGCCGTGGCGGAAACGTCGCCGCGTCGTTCATGGCGACTGGGAAAGCTGGCGAGACCGGGGGGAAAGGTTCATCCACCCTTGCCTTCCCCCGCTGGCGGGGGAAGGTGGCGAAGCCGGAAGGGGGCAGGTCGCGTTGGCTCCGGGGAATGAGGTCAACGACGCCGCGGGGGAGGCTCTCCGCGCCGGTGACGCCATTGAGGTGGATACAAAACGTGACAACAATAATAGATATGATTACAGGTCAGGTATTGTGGCCCCGGCCCCGGCCCCGGCCCCGGCCCCGGTCGCGACGTGGCGAGGTACGCTGCGGGCGGAGGTACCCTCGATGGCAGATGACGCCAACGGCCGCCCCGGCGGGTGCAGCAACCGGTCGCCCCTGCGGCTGCCCGGGAACATCTTGCTGTTCAACCTGCTGGAACGGGAGACGGTCGCCGCCTTCACCGTCAGCGACTCGCTGTGGGACCAGCGCGTGCTCAGCGGCGAGGCCTTCGAGCGGCTCCGCCCGGCGATCCAGGACCTCGTCGTCCACGTGGAGATGCGCAACACCACCGGCCTCTTCGAGTGCCGGGTGGTGCTCCAGCGCAAGTTCCTCGACGGCGACTGGATCCCCGCCCCGGGCAGCCTCACCGCGAGCGACGTGGTGATCGGCGACCCGAACCCGCTCGCGGCCGACGGGTACGCGCACTCGGTGCCGTTCACCGACCGGGCGCGGCTCGGCGGCGTGCGCACGCGGCTGCTGTTGCAGTACCGGGCCCACGCCACCGGCGGCGGCGTGGTGGGTGCGAAGTCGGAGCTCACGTGCTGCGCCTACGTGCGCCCGTTCTGCTGTCGAGGGGGGGCACCGCGTGACCCTGCTCGGGGTGCTGGGGTGCGAGGCGCCGAGCTGGGAGGCGTTCATCGCGGACCAGCAGGCGGTCTTCGACACGACGGGCAAGTGCCCCACCGAGCTGGTGGGCGACCCGCCGCTGCGGGAGCCGGTGGAGGGGCGGTCCCTGGCCGACGGGGGCGAGGTGGAGGTGGTGAGCGACGTGGCGATGGTGAATGCGGATTTGGGCGCGGATCCCCCCGGGTCGGAAGCTGCGTATGGCGAGGTGGGGATGATGTTCGAGGTGCTCGTGTCCCTGCGGCACGCCTTGCCGAAATCATGCTTCAAGCTCCATCTTCGTGACCACGAGCCGGAACGGTTTGACTTCAGTCTGGCGTTTTTCGTCGATGAGCCAGGCGCCGACGCAACCGTGTTCTTCACGCCTGACGACGACGATGGATCCGACCCCGTGTCCCTGAGGGCTTATTACCGTTTCCAGGACCAGTCCCCTTCCTACGGCTTCGTCTGCCTCGACAGCTACGAGGCGCCGGTGGGCCCGGCCCTGGGGCCCACCTACAGCGACCCGGTGCCGGCCCCCTGGTCGGGCTCCTGGTTCGCCCACTTCGACGCGGTGGAGGACCCGGCAGACACGGTCCGCCCCCGGAACTTCTTCGCCACCTTCGAGGAGGTCGAGTGCGCCGACCTCGACCTCGACTGCTGCCCCGGGTGGGACGAGGACCTCGACGGGCTGGAGGGCGAGGACAGCGAGCATGCCTACTGTCGCGATGTCATGTCGCAGTACTGCGAGTAGCGGCGGTGGACTGCGGCGACGACCACGACGGCGGGTTTCTCGACAACGACGAGATTCGTTGCTGGGGGCCCGGACGGCATGACTTGATCCTCGCCTACACCCGGCCTGTCCTGTGAGCGGCCGCGGCTGGCCGGGCCCGGGCGCGGTGTCGTACTTCGACGTCCTGCGGTGCGAGTGGCGCGACGCGTCTGGCGGTGCCGAGAGGGCCGGGCGCGAGCGGCGGCTCGCCGCCGAGTCGGTGCTGGCGCGCGTGCCGCTACTGGTTGATTTCAGCCGCTGTCGGGACGCGCCGAGCGTACTCGACACTGGCTCCGGCACGTGGGCGACGCTCGGTGGGAAGGCGCGCACGAACCGGCTCCCGGCGGCGTCGCTCGCGGTGGCCCGGCGCCCGGGGGGGGTCGGCGCGACGTGGATGCTGGCACCACTGGTGTCGCCCGCCGAGCAGGCGCTCGCCGAGGCCCTGGCGTGCATGCGGGCCGCGGGCGTGGAGCCGCACCCCTGGGGCGAGGAGGGCGACGCCGACTTCGCGGCGGTGCTCGCCCGCGCCGCCGAGGTCCGCCGCGGCGACGCCACCGGCCGGCCGCTGGACTCGCGGGGCATGCCGGCGTTCACGGTGGGGGAGGGCGTGGTCTCGGAGCTGGCCCTGCCGCGCGAGGAGGCGGTGCGCCCGCTCTCGACACTGGGGCTCAACCGCGGCCGGTGGGTGTTCCCGGGGCTGGCCTCCGACACGGAGCAGCGCAACTACGGCTGGTTCTGGAACGTGCTCATCGACGCGGCGCGGGCGGGCTGCGGCTTCGTGCGGCACGTCGAGTCGGGGGACTTGCTGTGGGCGGAGCTGTTCCCGGTGGGCGACGACGACGACGCGGAGGCTGGACAGGCGGGGGCGATCCCCGACCCGCTGGCCCTCCAGGCGAAGCTGCTCGAGCCGTTCGCGCTCGCCCGGTTCACCGCGCTGGTGCTGGTGGCGCAGCAACTCGGCGTGCAGGTGATCCCAACGCTGTTCACGCTGGGGGGCGGCACGCGCCACACCCGGGCGGGGCTCGGGGTACGGGACCCGGCGACGGGGCTGGTGGACGACGACGAGGACGAGGGCGTCTACGCGCTGGCGCAGGACAAGGCGGCGAGCCACGAAGGCAGGCCGCTCTTGCCCACCCCCTGCGGCTGGAGCGACTTTTACTGGGACAGCGACAAGGTAGGCGAGAAGTGGCCGGACGCGGAGACCGAGGCCTACCACAAGCTGGCGCTGTCGCTGGTCCAGTGGGACGACGGCCCCTACAGCGAGGAGTGCGTGCGGCGGAAAGCGCTCGCCGTGGCCGCCTATGGCGACGCCACCGGGCAGTTCCTCGCGCGGCTCGACGACGCGCTCTCGGCGTGCGTCGGCGGCCGCCTGCGCGACGTGGTGCCCTACCTTGAGGCGGGGAACGAGATGGACACCTGCTGGCTCGTCGGGTCGGGCGGCGAGGCGGGCGACAACGCCGAGGAGGCCACGGCGCTCTCCCGGGGCGCGAAGCAGTACGCTCGCTTTCACCTGCTGGTGGCGGCGCCCCTGCGCCTGCACTGGCCGGACGCCCGTTTCCGGGCCGGGGGCCTCGCGAGCGACGTCGCCCCGGGCAAGTGGGCGGCGCAGCGCCGCTGGCTGGCCGGGGCGGTCACCGAGCACGCCTTCGACCTGGAGGGCTTCTACGAGGGCGTCCAGGACAACCTCGACTGCCTGCGCGAGACCGGTTTCGACTGGGTGTCGTGTACCACCTTGAAGAGCGAGTACGACGACAACCTCTCCTTCACCGACGTGCACACCGACTGGCTGTACCTGCTCACCTGCCACGCCGCGGGCTACTACTGGCCCCCGGCCGAGGCGCGGGTCGACATCGACTGGCGGCGGTGCGTGCACCAGGTGGGCCTGCACTGGTACCACTACTGGGACGACTGCGGCGGCGACTTCCTCCCCGTGGGCACCCTCCTCGACCGGATGCAGCGTTTCCGGGACGACGTGGTGACCCCCGCCGGGGCCGCCGGGCTGTCGCTGAGCCGCCAGGTGGGCGAGGTGGGCACCCCCAGCGAGGCGCTGCCGCCCGCGCTGGCCCCGGACTGCGGCAGCGAGGACCCCGAGGGCTTGCACAGCAACAGCCTGGTGAGCCAGCGGTGGCAGGCGGGCATGGTGGCCCGCGACCTGTTGGCGTTCGTGGCGGCGGGGTGCGAGCGCGCGAGCTGGCACACGTTCATGTCGGGCATCGCCAACAGCCTCGCCACCGAGAAGACGCAGGGCTGGACGGGTTTCTCCACCATGGGCCTGCGGCAGGACACCTACCCCGGGGACCCGGCCGAGTTCGTGGCCGAGACCATGGCCTTCCGGCGGGCGTCGTGGTTCACCTACCGCCGGGTGGCGTGGTTGTTGTCACACGCGCGCTCGGTCGAGGTGGTGGACCGCCCCGAGGTGTCGTGTGCCACGGTCCGCGTCGTCGCGAGGCGGGGCTTCCTGGTCGGCACGCGCTCCTGGCCGAACGCGTGGATCGCCTGGGTGGACCAGGACGCGCCGTTCCGCGAGTACTGGGGCCGGGTCGGCGGCGGCCGCGAGGCCGTGATGGTGCCGCTCGTCCCCCTGGTGACCGTCGACCCGTCGAGCCCCGAGCCGCTCGACGGTTTCCCCTCGGGCGAGCATGTTGACTGGGAGTGGCCCGGCTGGGAGCAAGGTGCCACGCTGGGCCCGGACGTCGGGATCCGCGACAGCGTGGTGTTCACCGTGCGCCGGGTCGATGGCCGCGCCACCTTCGGGCCGACGCTGTTCTTCACCGACGGCGGCGAGTTCATCCCCGGGGGCACCGCGTGACCCTGCTCTTGCTGCTGGGGTGCGGGACACTCCCGCCCCCGCCCTCCCCCGCATCCGGCTGCTCAGCGTGCGGGACCCTCCGGCCCCCGCCCTCCCCCGCTTGCGGGGGAGGGTGCCCGAAGGGCGGGAGGGGGCCCGGGGGGATTGGCACGAAGGGCCTCCAGGATCGCGTCTCGCACCCCGTCGGGATCCTGCCGCAGCTCCACGTTCTCGAAGCGGAGCACCCGGTACCCGCCGACCTGGAGGGCCTGGTCGCGTTGGGCATCCTCCGCCTGCGCGGCCTCGTGATCGTGACCCGCGCCATCCAACTCCACCACGACTCTCCGGGCAACGCAGAGGAAGTCGACGATGAAGCGGTTGAGCTCGGCCTGGCGGCGGAACGTGCACCCGTCGAGTTGGCCGCGCCGGAGGATCGACCACAGCCGTCGCTCTTCCG
>CAYHRZ010000160.1:0-10170 GCA_964359125.1 uncultured Klebsiella sp.
TCGCCATGGCGCTCTGGAGCGGCTTCGACAAACCCACGCCGATGGGCGGGGCCGCCAGCGACCTCGCGGCGCCCCTCTGGGGCTGGTGGATGAACCGGGTCACCAAGGTGGACGTCACCGAGAAAGACGCGGCCGGCATGGCAGTGTACCCGGCTTGGCCCGACGAACCCAAGGTCACCCGGCGATCGATTTGCAAGGTGTCGGGAAAGTACATGAATGGCAGTTGTCCGGGCATCGTGGCTCCCTACTTGGAGGGCACCGGACCCCAGGGTAGTTGCCCCACATCACACCCGCCGCCCGAACCCGAGGCACTCGACGCCGACGGCAAACCCAAGCCCAAACACGAGTCCCTCTGGAAGCGGCTGGAGCGCGAACGGCTCGAAAAGGAAGCCGCGGCGGCCGCGCCTGGCGGGGGCTAGAACTTCACCTCGACCCCACTACCCACGTTCGACACGCCCCGGAACCCGTAGAGGGCGCTCTCCCCACTGCCGCCGATCCACGTCGCGCCCACCCAGAACTCGGCGGCGTCGCCGTGCAGGTACCGCACTTCGACCGCGCCCAGGAGGCCGCCACCGTCCGTGACGCCCCGAACCGACGCGATCCACCGGTCGGCGAGGGTCAGGCGCAGGGTTGCCAGGCCATAGTGGCCGAGTTCGCTCCACGCCCTCTCGGTCGGGAAACCGTACAGCCACTGCACGTTCAGGTACACTCTACCAAAACTGCGATCCAGCCCGACGACCGCCCGCGGGAAGGGCTCCCCGTCCTGGGTGACAGTCGACGGGATGGGATCCGGCACCTCGTCGATGGCCCCCAGCGTGGCCAGGGCCTGCAGTTGCGCAGCCGACATGCTCGCCGAAGTGCGCTCCGGCAACACCAGCGCGACCTCGACCCAGCCGCCCAGTTCCGCGGGCAGTTCTGCGCGCGCGTCGAGTCCGCCGATGTCCACCCGGGGGTAGAGCACCGGGATGCCGACATCGACGCGGTCGTTGTCGGTCGAGAATCCGGTGAGCAACAGCTCGCCGCCCACCTGGGGGAGGCTGTCGCGCCCGTGGTACCAACTCAACCCGACGTCGCCGGGGCCCGTGGCCAGCGACAGGCGCCCCGCGAGGCCCGCGTCGAGCACGGTGTTGGTGGGCATCGTCACCCGGCTCTCCACCTCGCGCACGTCGGTGGCGTTCTGACCGGGGACGTCGAACAACTCGCGCGCGCCGGCCAGCACGTCGACGTGATCCGTGGGCAGCGCCGCCGGTACGAAGAACGGGACCACCACGAGCTGTGCGGCGAAGGCACCGGGGTGAGCCAGCAACTGCACCATCGGCACCGCCAGCCGCGCGTCGAGGCGGGTGGGATCCTCGAGGTCGTAGGGGTTGACGTTGTCGACCACCGAGAGCCCGTCGGCCGTGCCCCAGCGCACGCGCTGCACACCGAGCCCCAGGTCGAGCCAGCGGGGGCCGAGGCCATCGAGGGAAACGCTCGCTTCGTGCAGCTTCACCGAGAACGGGCGTAATACCTCGATTTCACCACTCTCCCCGAGCGACGTCGCGTCGGAGGGGCCGTGCGCCCGTACATCGCCCGACACGACCACCCGCACCCGGCGATCGAACCGCACGCGAAGGTCGCCGCCGACCACCGCCGCGTCGTGAAAGTCGACCCATGGGCAGCCCGCCGAGCAGTCGGCCAGGCCAAGCCGGAGGTTGGCCTCAGCTCGGCCCGTCGCGGACACGTCGGCCGCCTGGGCCACGCTGAGCAGGGCCCACCACACGCGCGGCTAGATGCGCGAGGCGGTCAAGTCGAGCTTGATGTCACAGGGATCGGCATCGACGGTCGGGCAAGAAGCCTCGTCAAAGCTGCCGGTGTGCATCACCGCGTTGCCTTCCACCTCGTTGTCGCCCACGATGGTGAGGTAGATGTCGATGCTCGCGTCGACCAGGCAACCCGGCCACTGGTCGGCGTCGAGTTCCACGCCGGTCTGCTCCGCGCCGATCACCTCCATCGTGTCGTCGAGTTCGCCAGCCGCGACCGTGACGTTCATCGAGCCGAACGGATCCTGGATGTCAATGCTGTAGCTCTGCGGGAGGTCCGTGTAGGTGGGCAGTTCGATCGCCGTCTCGAAGTCTTCCGGCGTGCCCTCGGGCATGAAGATCGTCTCGAAGGCGCCGTCGTAACACTGGTCCGACACGGCGATGGTCGTGAACTGGAAGCTGCCGCCTTCGAAGCCCTCGGCATCGGTAGCGGTGGACTCGCAGGCGAGGAGGAAGAGAATCATTTGAGGCTCCTAGTAGCGGGATAGTTCGGTGAGGGTGAACCGGTCGTCGCCGAGGCCGGTGTCGAGTTCGGCGCGCATCACGGTGGCGACGGTCTTCTTACTGTTGACGAGGTCCTCCGCCACCAGGAGGTGGGCGATGGGCCGGTTGGCGATGGTCTTGAAATCGGAAAACGACACCCGCCGAGTGACGCGGCCCGCGCTGTCGACGTGCTCGATCTTCT
Source organism: uncultured Klebsiella sp. (assembly GCA_964359125.1). GTDB lineage: Bacteria > Myxococcota_A > UBA796 > UBA796 > SXON01 > SXON01. Next base: position 2,488 of record CAYHRZ010000160.1, read on the forward strand.
CGACCATGTCGTCGACCTCGCGCACCCAGAGGCGCAGGCTCGCGTCGCGGTGGGCCTTGGCGTCGAGCGGCGTGAGCACCAGCCGAGTGGTCGCCCCCTCGTCGGCCTCCACCTTCGCCGAGTAGTCACTCGCGTAGGTGAGGCGGGCGAGATCTTCCAGCGAGAAGTCGGTCCCCATGAAAGCGTCGCCGCGCGACTCGCCCACGACGCGGCGGGCCTTGCCGAAACTCGGGAGGTACAGGTACACGGTGTCGCCGTCGGGCACCAAGAGCCCCGTGCCGGCCAGGCGCGCGGGGGCGGTGAACCGGACTAGGCGCCGGTCGCTGCCCTTTTGCCAGACCTCCAGCACCCGGTCCGACGCCGTGCCGGTCCGGTCGGTGACGCTGATAGCCAGGACCATGTGAGCATCGCTCCCCCGGTTGGCGGCGCCATCCACCCGCGAAAGCCAGGCCGTGCCGTCGTCGGCCGCGAAGGCTGAGGCGAGGAAGTAGGCGAGCATCGCGGGAGGCGTATCGCACGGGACGGGTGGATCGTCAACCGGCGCGGACCGCGCTGGGCACCGGGCCCGGGGGGAAATACGCGGGATCGATGTCGTCCTCGTCCGTCATCGTCGGTTCGGCCGTGGTGGAAACCGCGCAGGCGAGCGGCGGCGGCCACGGGCAGTGGAATCACGCGTTCACGCTGCTCCGGAGCTAGGCGCTGCTCGCACGGGTGCTCGCCCTGTACCGGGAGAGTCGCGACCTGAAGGTGCGCCTCTCCGGTGACCGGCGCGCGGTCGAGGCGCTCCTGGAGGCAGCCGTGCTCGCGGATGGGAGCGACGCCGTGCCCCGCTCGCTGGCGGCGCTGGTACAGTACCGGCTCGGGCTCCTGCTGTTGCAGAGTGCCACGACGGCGGACGAGATCGAGGAGGCCGAGCAATGCCTGCGCGCGGCGGCCAGCTACCGGCCGCTGGCGCCCTGGGCCTACCCCTACGTCCTCGCTTGCCTGCACCGGCTGTTCCTGCTGGACCCGTCAACCGGTCGGGGGGGACGGGGCGCAACGTGGCAGGCCGCCCGTGAACTTGCCCGCGCCCATGCCACCGCCGACGTGGAGGACGAACCGGTCAACCTGCACGCCGCCGCCTTCAACCTGCTCGAGATCGTCGCCCTGGCCACGGGGCTGCCCCACGCGGAGCTACCACGGGGCCCCGAGCCCGACGACCCGGGCGCCACGCTCCTCGGTCACGACCTCGCGCCCACCCCGCTGCCGTTCTCGGTGGCGGCCGAGGTAGCTTCTTCGCTGGGCCGCGCCGACGCCATCGTGCTGGAGTTGCCGCCTGGGCGGCGCCAGCCGAGGATCCGCGGCGGTCGTGGTGAGTGGCGACGGTTGGGCGAGACCCCGGCGCGGCTGCTGGCGGTCCTCGCTCGAGGGGCACCAGTGTCGCGACGCCACCTTCGGCGCCACCTGTTCGACGACGACGACAGCACCGCCACCGGTGACAACTTCCGGCAGGCGCTGCACCGTCTGCGGGTGTCGCTCGCCGGGCTGGGGCTGGGCGCCGACCTGCGGGACGACGACGGCTCAGTGACGTTGGCGCTGCCGATCTACGCGGCGGTCGACAACCTGCGGAATGCCCCCGACGGGGCGTGACGGCCAGGAGGGGGGTTGTCACGGGGCGGTGCGTAGAGGGGGGAGCAGGAGGAATTCATGCTCTCGCCCGGCAACGCCAACACGGTGTCGATCCTCGAGGGGATCGACGACGTCTGCAACCTGGACAACCGGACCTTCGCCCGGCTACCGCTCTTCGTGTACGGTACCCTGCTGCGGGGTGAACTCCGCGGGGTGCACCTGGAACGTTACCGCTCCACGCCTGCGAGCATCCGCGGCACGCTGTACGACACCGGCCCGTACCCGGCGTGTACGGCCGTGCAGCCGCTCGCCTCCGACTCGCCCGGCCGGGGCGAGGGGTGGGTGCACGGGGAGCTGGTGGAGGCCCCCACGCAGCTGCTGGCGGAGCTCGACGCCATCGAGGGGGTGGACCACCAGGCGCCCTGGCGCTCCCTCTTCCGCAGGACAAGGGTCCGCGCGCGGGTGGCCTGGCCCCACGACACGCTGGCCTGGGTGTACACCTACAACCGCGACCCCGAGGGGCTCGCGGCCATCGCGGGGGGCGCTTGGCGCGGCCGCACGCTGCCCCGGGGCGGCGACGCGCTGGTCGACAAGTTCCTGCGGGTGGCCGCCGAGGTCGAGGGTCTGGACGACCGGAGCGTGCGGAACTGGGATCCCACCCTGCCCGGGGAGGCGGCCTGGGGTGGGGCAGAGGTGATCGTCTGCGACGGCGACCCGCCGCCGCTGGGGCTGGATGCCTGGGGCGCGCCGCCGCGGGTGTACTTCGCGATCACCCCGCACGCGCGCGCGCTGGCTTGGCTGTTCCAGCGACTCGGCGACGAGGTGTACCCCACGCTGTATGTCCACAAGTACCAGTTCTACCGCGAGGTTTCCGAGGCGGTGGTACGCGTCGGCACCGCCGGGCAACGCACCGCCCTGCGCGCGGCCCTCGACACCGCGATGGCGCTCTGCGGCCTCTGACGGCCGGCGGGGGGGAACCGCAGGTCTCCGCCGTTGTCGGCAAAGCCATGCTGCACCTCCTCGCCTGCGCCGACGATCCTGCCCTCTTCGATGCCGTCGACACCTCGGTGCTCTTCGCCGAGCCCAGCGAGGACTTCGAGCAACGCGCTTCGATGTCGCGACCGGGAACGGCGCGGCTGGGCATCGACGGGGAGGACCTGCCCGTCGAGGCGGTGGTGACGCTCGCGGCGGTGTTCGACCCGGGTGACGAGGTAGGCGCCATCGTGGACCACCGGGGACTGCGTTTCCTCGTCTACCTAGACCGGGATGCGCTCACGACGGTGATCGCCGAGCGAAGCCGGGTCCGTGGTCGCCCGGCCGGGACGGCGGTGAGCGGCGGCTTCGACCTCGACCACGACGGCGCCTGGCTCCCGGCGGGGACGGTGGTCGACGTCGTCGATCTCGGCCCCACCTTCAGCCGCGTGACCCGCGACAGCGGCGACCTCGTCGTGGACGGCTGGCTCCCCACCGGCGAACTCGACGAGGTGTGGGCGCCGTCGCCGGCGCTGCCGGACCCGCCCGAGCCCGACACCTGGTTGCCGAGCAATGTCACGATTCACGACGGCCCCGGGGGCGAGGCCTTCGCACGGACGGACGACGTGGACTGGGAGGTGGAGCCGGTCGGCTGGGTGCCCGCGGCGACGCTGGAACGCCACGACGGCTGGCGGCGGGTGCGGGTGGACGACGGCGACACCGTGGTCGTGGGCTGGGTGGCGGAGGCGGCGACCGAGGTGCGCGCCCAGGGCGGGCGCTTCAGCTGCGGGTGGGGCTGTCGTGGCTGGGGCGAGGGCAGCTTCGGATCCACCGCGCCGCCCACCCTCCCGGCCGACACGGTGCTGTTCGACGGCATCGACGGCCCCCCGGTGGCGCGGGCGCTGGCCGACCTGTGGCCGACGACGAGGCCCAACCCCCTCGGCGGCTGGGACGTGGACGTCTACACGCCCTGGGGAGAGACGGTTTTGTGGGTCGACGTCAGTCCACGGCCTGGGCCATGAAGTCGGCAGCGGCCGCAGCCACGTCGTTCGCGGAACAATCGTCGTCGATGTCGGTGAGCGAGGCATAGTCGCCGCCCGTGGCCTCGGCCGCGGCCTGGTAGCGCTCCACGCCCCAGGTCTGGGCGCTGTCGAGGCAGCTACCGTCGGAGCCATCGTAGGTTGGACCGACCACATAGAGCCGGAAGTCGCGGCCAGTCGCCGCAAAGAGTTCGACGTAGGGCGTCGGATCCGGGTCGGTATTCGCCTGCCTCCGGGAGCCGTCGCCCTCGTCGCTGACCAGGAGCGCAACCCCGGGCACGCCGTCACGCCAGAGGTCGGCGTTGGTTCCCGCGTCGCCCTCCGTCAGTGGCGAATCCTCGGACCAACAGTCCTCCGGCTGGTCGTCGCCAGCGCGGCACAGCGCGTCGAAGACCGCCTCCAGCCCCTCCTCGTTGCCGGCACCCTCCTCGGTGACCCAGCCACCGGCGCCGCAGACGCAGTCCAGGTACTCGCGCACGACCTCGTCGACGGGCGCAGGGCAGTCGCCGGTGTCGCCGACGACGTAGGCCGGGTCCGAGGCGAGGTCCGAATCCCGCCAGTAAATCGTGTCGCAGAGGAGTACTGACCGGAGCGCCGCCACTGGATCCGCGTCGGCGGACGCGACCACCGGCCCAACCAGCGTCCCGGCCTCTCCCGGGTCGATCCCGGCGGTGCCCGCGGCACCGTAGTCCGCCGTCACCGTCGTCACCCCTAGTTGCCAGTCGGCATCCCCCAGACCCGCCACCACCGCGTCGAGGCCGAGTGCCAGCGCCGAGGCCTCCTCCTTCATCGACCCCGAGGTGTCGATGACCAGCAAGACGTCCACGGTCGGGGGCGCCGCCGCCTCGGCCGCCTGCTCCACCTCCTCGTCGGTGAACCAACAACCGAGCAGTCCCGCGAACAGCAGCATGTCCAACTCCGCCACCTCCCTATCCTCGCCGCGGCCCTCCTCGGCTCAGCGGCGCCCCACGCTCCCCTCCAGCGCATCCCCCAGCTCCACCGTGCGCTGGTAGGCGGCATCCACCGCCTCGGTGACGACGGCGGAGAAGCGCCCGTTTTTCAGCACTTGCAAGGCGCGGGAGGTTGTCCCACCGGGGCTGGTGACCTCGTCGATCAACTCCGCCACGTGCCCGTCGCTGCGCCGGATCATCTCCACCGTGCCCACCAGCGTCGCCAGCACCGTTTCCCTCGCGACGCCGCGTGGCTCGCCGATGTAGGCTGCGGCTTCCAGGTAGGCCTTCACGAAGTGCGCGACGATCGCCGGCCCGGTGCCGCTCACCGCCGTCGCCCGGTCCAGGTGGCCCTCGTCGTCGACCTCCACCTCGGCGCCCATCACGCCGAGGATCGCTCGCACCCGCGCGCGGTCGTCGGCGCTGGCTTCCGCCCCTGCGCACCACACGGTCATGCCCTGGCGGATGCGACAGGGCAAGTTCGGCATGCAGCGGACAACGCGAGCGTGACCGAGCGCGGAGGTGATCACCCGACGGCGAGCCCCCGCCACGATCGAGAGCACCAGCGCCTCGGGACGGGTTGCCCCGGCGATGCCGGCCAAGACCGGGAGCAGGGTCTGCGGCTTCACCGAGAGCACAACGACGTCGGCTGCAGCGGCCTCGCGGTTGTCCAACGTGGTGCGGATGCCGTGGTCGGCCAGTGCCGCGAGCCGCTCCGGCCGCCGGTGGCTGGCGACGATCCGATGGCCGTCCATGCCCTCCGCGCGCAGCCCGTCGATCATGGTCTCGGCCATCACGCCCGCGCCGACGAATCCAAGGGTCCAGTTCATCGGCGGCCCCTATCGCCGCCCTACACGCCGGGCTTGCCCACCCGCCGTTCCCACTCCGTGCCGGCCAGGTAGTCGACGAAGGCGATGCCAAAGCCGACGAACCAGGCGTAGACGTACACCTCGTCGAAGAAGTCCGGCGGTCCCTCGCGCAGACCCGCCGCCTTGAGGAAACCCGGGACGTTGGGGAGAATGCCCAGGACCAGGGCCCGGATGGCGATCCAGTTCGTACCCCGGTAGCGCCCGTCGACCTTGTACAACTCGCGCACGTCGAGGCCCTGCTTCCGGTGCAGCCAGTAGTCGGCCACCATGATGCCTGCGATGGGGCCGAGCAGCGCCGAGTAGCCGATGAGCCAGGTGAAGATGTAGGCCCCGGCCGAGGCCAGCAGTTTCCACGGCAACATCGCGATACCGAGGATGCCGGTGATCAGGCCGCCCGTCTTGAAGCTGATGTGCTTGGGCGCGAGGTTGGCGAAGTCGTTGGCCGGCGACACCACGTTGGCGGCGATGTTGACGCTGATGGTGGCGATCCCGATGCCCAAGAGCGCGGTGATGGCGACGATAGCGCGGGTGAGGCCCGAGAGGATGAGCGGCTCCGTGTGGCCCGCGGGCGGCGTGGGGCTGGTCAACTGCTGGAGGATGAACTCCGGTTTCCACAGTTCGGAGAGCGGTGCCTCGGTGAGAATCGCCTGCGAGGCCGAGGTGATCATCACGCCGAGCATGGAGAAGAAGATCATCGTCGTGGGCAAGCCGAGGGTCTGTCCCAGCATCTGCTCCTTCTGCCCCTTCCCGAAACGCGTGAAGTCGGGGATGTTGAGCGAGAGGGTGGCCCAGAACCCGATCATCGCCGTCAGCGAGGGCACGAAAACCTTCCAGAACTCGCCGAATGTGGCGAACTTCGAGGGTTGCGTCATCATCGGGCCGAGGCCGCCGGCCTCGCTCACCGCCCAGCCGAGCAACACCACCGCCATCACCAGCACGATCGGTGCCGCCCAGTTCTCGAATACCCGGACCGCGTTCATGCCCCGGAAGATGATGAAGATGTTGATCGACCAGAAGAAGAGGAAGGTGATCGCCGAGGGCAGCGTGAGCCCGAGCAGGCTCCATCCGCCGCCGATGGCCGCGAATCCCGGCCACAGGGCCTCGAGGAAGATGCGGACGGCCTCGCCGCCGATCCACGTCTGAATCCCGAACCAGCCGCAGGCCACGATGGCGCGCAGCACGGCGGGAACGTTGGCGCCGGTGGTGCCAAAGCTGGCCCGGGCGAGGACCGGGAACGGGATCCCGTACTTCGTCCCGGGGTGCGCGTTGAGCAGGATGGGCACCAGCACGATCACGTTGCCCAGGCCAATGGTCAAGAGCGCCTGCCACCAGTTCATGCCGCTGGCGATGAGGCCGCCGGCGAGCATGTAGGTGGGGATGCAGTGCGCCATGCTGATCCACAGCGCGGCGAAGTTCCACGTCGTCCAGTCGCGGCGCGCGGCCGGGACCGGCGCGAGGTCGCCGTTGAACAGCGGGCTGTCGGCCAGGTCCTCCCCGAGTTCGGCGAGGGCTTCACGTTCGAGGTTGGGGTCGTGCATCGCGGGCTCCGGTGGCGGCGAAGCGTACCAAAAAACGGCCAGCGCGACGCGGGATCCCCACCCTCGACGCGCGCGACGCCGGTGTACACTGTGCCCTCATGCCCACCAACAAGCTCATCGCCCCCGGCCCCTTCCGAGCGCAGCACCTGCCGAGCGGCACCGACTACGAGCTGGTCAACGGCCACCCCGTGCGCTGCCTTCCCACGGGGCGCGAGGGCGCGGGCGCGATCCTCGACGGCGGGAGCGTGATCCGCTCGGATCCGAAGGTCAAGCGGGCCGGCGTGGACCCAGGATTTGCTCCCGACGACCTCAACCTGCGCGCGCCGGACATCGCGATCATCCCCGAGGATGGCCCCCCGGGGTGGATCCCCGGGGTGCCTGGTTTTGCCGTGGAGTACGCCGGCGTGGGCCAGGACGAGGCGGATCTGCAGGGCAAGATCGCGGAGTTGCTCGCCCGCGGGACGCGCATCGTGTGGGTCGTCCGCCTGGTGGGGCCGCGCCGGGTAGAGGTGTATACGCCCGGCGAGCCGGTGCGGGTGGTCGGTCCGGGCGAGGCCTTGACGGCACCGGAGTTCCTCGCGCACCCGGTGCCGGCGGAGGCTCTCTGGGACGCCGACGTGGCCGACCGCGTGACGCTTCGCAACCTACTGGAGCGTTTCGGCTACCGCGAGCCCGAGGCGATCCGCGAGGAGGGCCGCGAGGAGGG
>CAYHRZ010000161.1:0-5123 GCA_964359125.1 uncultured Klebsiella sp.
CGCGGGTCCCTGAGACCCTCGGCGTCGAGTCCCGCCAGGGAGGCGGCCCCGGCGGCGGACAGCAGCAGCACGAGCAACCCGTCGACCGGCGGGCGCCCGGCGTCGAGTCGCCACCAGGACCAGAGCGTGACCGAGGTGGTGGTGATCGACGTCGACGTCGCGAGGCCGACCAGCCCCAGCGGTTCACGCAAGACCGCGTTGAGCGCGGCGTTGAGGACGAACGACATCGCGCCGAGCCCCATCACCAGGCGGTAGCGCCCGGCGACGATGTGCGCCTTGACCAGGAGCGCGCCCACCAGGGAAGCGAAGATGCCCGGGACGTAGGCAGCAAGCGCGTTCGCGCAGTCGCTCACCCCCCACTCGGGGAAGGCGCCGTGCACGAACAGGCTCCGGACGAGTACCTCCCGTGCCACGACCATCCCCGCCAGGCCCGGGGGTGCGAGCAGGAACACCCAGCGCAACGACTGTCGCACGGCCGCTCGCTCGGCCGAAGGGTCGCCCTGGGCGCGCGCGGTGGCCCAGGCCTGGAAGGCCACCACGACCAGGGAACTCTCGAGCAAGGTCTGGGGGATGAGCCGGGCGCGGTCGGCGTACTCCAGGATGGTCACGCTGCCCTCGGGCAGCCCCGCCGCGAAGGCCTTGTCGACCACGAGGTTCAGCGCCACCATCGTCTCCCCGGCGAGGACCGGCCCGAAGGCCCGGGCGGCGGCTGCCATCTGCGACGGCCAGGTGGGGACCCCTGGCCACACCCCTTCCCGGCCGAGCACGCCGATCAACCACCCCAGTTCCACGATGCTCCCGGCCGACAGCGCCACCGGGAGCACCGCCGGTCCGTAGTCGCGGCCGATGGCGAAGGTCGCGAGCAGGGCCCCGCTGCGGGCCACCGGCGAGAGGCCCGCGGCGCGGTAGGCCCCCATGCCCTCGCAGGCCGCGCGGACGACGCTGATCGCGCCGACCGCGGCGACGAAGGGGAGCAAGTGCCACGTGAAGCGCGCCGTGAGCGCCCGGGTAGGCTCGTCGAACGCGGTGAGTTGTGGGAGCGCCAGCGGCAGGAGGAGCGCGAAGGAGGCGCCGACGGTGGCCGAAGTCAGCGCGGCGAGGAGCGCCGAGCCTGTCACGACGCCCGGCAGCCGCGACGGGTGGTTCACCCGCAGGTCCGCCATGGGGGGGACCACGACGGTGCCCATGGCGTTCGCGGCGAGCACGAGCAGGAAGCTGGGCACGGACAATGCGAAGAAAAAGGCGTCGGTGGCTGGCTGGACGCCGAACCAGCTCGCGATGACGATGGGCACCACGAAGCCGATGCCCCGGGCCACGATGGCCACCGGGACGAGGAACAGGGCGGTGCGACCCACGCTCATGGCGGTCCGCCCTATCCCCGGGACGGGGCCCCTAGACCAGCTTCGCCGACTTGAGCTCGTCTTTGAGGTAGGCGTAGTAGATGGGCGCCGCGATGATGCCGGGGATGCCGAATGCCGCTTCCATGACGATCATCGCGATGAGTAGCTCCCAGGCGCGGGCGCGGATGTGTTCGCCGATGATGCGCGCGTTGAGGAAGTACTCGAGCTTGTGGATGACGACCAGGTAGGCCAGGGAACCCACGGCGAGGCCCAGGGACTGGCTGAGGCTCACGACGAAGATGACCGTGTTCGACACCAGGTTCCCGAGGATGGGCACCAGCCCCGCCACGAAGGTGATGAGGATCAGCGTGGGGGTGAACGGCAGGTGCACCCCGAGCGACGGCAGTGCCACCGCCAGGTACACCCCGGTGAGCGTGGTGTTGATCGCCGAGATCCACACCTGGGCGAAGACGACGTTGCGGAAGGCGCGGCCGAGCCGTTTCCCGCGCGAGCGGATGGCCACCGACAGCGGACCCGGGGCCTCGGTGGGCACGGCGGTTTCCAGGGCCAGGAGGGCCCCCACCACCATGCCGGTGATGATGTGGGCCAGCGCTCGCCCGAGCCCGGTGCCCGCGCCCTGGAACAGGTCCGCGTTGACGCGGAGCCAGGTGACGATGTCGACTTGGAGGTCCTCGGCGTCGGTGGGGAGCCACGGGAGGACCCAGTCGGGCAGGCGATCTCTCGAGGTCTCGATGATGCCCGCCATGCTCTGCACGAGGACCGGCACGCTCTCGCTCGCGCGTCGGGCCAGTCCCGAGATCGCGAAACCGGCCGCGGTGATGAGCCCCACGGTGGCGACTGCGATCAGCGTCACGGCCAGGAGCCGCGTGCCGTCGCGACCGAGCGAGGGCACGCGCAGCACGGGGACGAGCAGCGACACGAGCGCGTAGACCAGGAGCCCCGCGAGCAGCGCGGGCAGGAGCTTGAGGTACAGCACCAGCAGCAGGCCGCCCCCGAACACGCCCCAGGCCATCCAGTCGCTGCGGGTGGCGGGGCTGTCGTTCATGTACGGGAAGCCGTAACGCTGTGGTCGCGGTGGCGGGCGGCGGCGCCGGGACGGGCTGCGGCCGCCGCTGCCGGTCCCGCCGCGCTACCTTCGGCCTCGATGTTGCTCGCGCTCGCTGTCGCCGTCGCCGCCGAGGAGTCCCGACCCTTCGTCGTCACACCGTACGCCTGGATTCGCCCGTCGTTCGCGTGGCGACAAGACGACGAGGCCCTGGTGTCGGACACCGACGGCTTCTCGGTCGCGGCGAGGGCCGGCCTGGAAGGGGCCGCGGATCGGATTGGCCTGCGTGGCCGGGTAGAAGTGGAGCTCCAGCCCGAACCGGTACTCAAAGACGCCTTCGTGAACTGGACGCCCCACGCGGTCGTGTCGGTCAACACCGGGCAGATGAAGGTGCCGTTCTCCGTGCAGCAGCTCGCGTCCGATACGCGACGGCAGTTCCCGCTCGACGCGCCGCTGGTCGACGCGATGGAGATTGGTCGCGACATGGGCGTCTCCGCGGAGGGACGGCTGCTGCTGGCGAAGAAACCACGGTTGTCGGTGACCACCGGCGTGTTCAACGGCGAGGGCGCCAACCGGTTGGAGAACGTCAACGACCGCTTCATGTTCGCGCAGCGGGTGGTGGTGGCGCCGCTGGGCATGCGCGAGCGACCGATGGAGGGCACGGGCCGCGAACCGTATTTCCACCTCGGGGGCGGCTGGGTGTACAACTACACGGGTGCCGACGCCACGGCGGAGGAATCGAACACCCTCCAGGCCGAAGTCCAGTTCGCCTTTCGTTGGGTTTCGATCCAGGGCGAGTTCGCCGACCGCGAGGTCGAGCATGGCTCGGTGGAGGTTGCCGACTACCACGCGACGGCCGCCTATGGGCAACTAGGGTGTTTCATACCGGTGAAGTGGGCGGAGGATCACATCGAGGTGGTGGGCCGCGGCGCCTGGACGGAGCCCAACGATGCCCTGGCGGAGGGCCCGGAGGAACTCGCCACGCTCGCCGTCGACGCGGGGCTGAACGTCTACGTGCCGCGCACGCCGAAGTGGATGCACGACGTGAAACTAGGCGCCGCCTTCCGGCACAACGTGCAACTCGAGGGCACCGAGCTCGACGACGACCGGCTCGACGTCTCGTTCACGGTCCGGTTTTGAGGGCGCCGAACAGGCTCAGTTGCGGCGAGGTCGGCTCGGGCGCGGCCGGGGGACGGGCGGGCGCGTAGGCGCGTTCCGGGCGCTCGGTGTAGCCGAGGCGATCGTGCCAGGTGCGGAACAGCGCCATGGTGGACGCCCATTCCTCGCCTTGGCCGCGGAACCGCTCGCCGAAGCGGGCGTCGTTGAGCTCGCCGCCGCGCATCCTCCGGATCTTGCCCAGCACCGAGGCGACCCGGCCGGGGAAGGTGGCCCCCACCCGCTCGGTGAACACCGCCTCCACCTGCGGGGACAGTCGCACCGGCAAGACCCGCGCGTGCTGTGCCCCCGCCTCGCGCGCCGCCTTGAGGATGGCCGGGATGTCGTGGTCGGACAGGCCCGGGATCACCGGGGCGATGTTGACGCCCACCCGGACACCCGCCTCGGACAACACCCGGATGGCCTCGTAGCGGCGCGCCGGGGGCGGCGTGCCCGGCTCCACCGCGCGACAGGTGGGCGCGTGGTGGAAGGGGATCGAGAGCACCACCTCGGCCCCCGCGGCTCTGCCCATCTCGGCCAGCAGTTCAGCATCGCGACAGACGAGCGCCGACTTGGTGATAACCCCGATGGGCGTGCCAAAAGCATGGCACACCTCCAGGCACGCGCGCGTGAGCCGGTAGTGGTGCTCCAGGGGCTGGTAGCAGTCGGTGTTGCCCGAGAACAGGATGAATTCCCGTTGCCAGCTTGGTTTGGAGAGGGCCTGTCGCAACAGCTCGGGCGCGTTGGGTTTGACCACCAGCTTGCGGTCGAAGTCGCTGCCGGCGCCGAGGCCGAGGTGCTCGTGGGTGGGGCGGGCGTAGCAATAGGCGCAGGCGTGGAAGCAGCCGCGGTAGGGGTTCACGCTCCAGCGGAAGTGCAGGTCGGGGCTGTCGTTTCGGGCGAGGATGCTCTTGCTGTGGTCCTCGAACACCTGGAGGTTGGCGGGAGGCGGGGGGACCTCCCACTCCACGTGGGCGGCTGCGAACCGCGAGACGGGGTTGGCGGTGGCGAGGCGCATGACCTGAACGTATGTGCAGGTCGTCCAGCGTGCAAGCGCGAACGCTAGGGCACCCGCCACCGGTCCCGCACCCTCTCGGCGGGCTCGGTGTCGACGGGCGGCTCACGGCCGAGGCAGGGGAGGGGCCGGCCGCCCAGAGCCCACAGGAGCGAGCGGGCGTCGTCCCAGATCGGGGGACCCAGGAGCCCCTCGAGGTCGCGTCGCGCCTTCCGCAGGCGGGCGCGGTCGAGGTCCCCCCCGGTAGTGCCGCGCAACTCGTCGAGGCGCAGCACCACGAAGCCGAAACCCAGCGAGGCCAATTCGTCGTCGGCCGTCGCCAGGTCGAGGCTGTAGGCTCCCGGCTGGAGCATCGCGTGGAACAGAGCGTTTTTCTCCCGGAGCGCTCGCGCCCCCGCGGGTTGGAAGGCGGGAGCGCCCTCGTGCATGCCACCGGCGATGGGGCGCCCGTGGACGACTTGCGACCAGAGGTTGCGTTGCGACGCCGCGAAGGGCAGGTCGATCACCGCCTCGCGGGCGCCCTGCGCGAGGCACCGGTCCACGGCGG
>CAYHRZ010000161.1:5133-10078 GCA_964359125.1 uncultured Klebsiella sp.
ACCAGGTGGGCAGGGGCAGCACGCCCGCCCGCCACGGCGCGATCACCAGGGCGGCGACCAGGAGCGGGCGAGGCCAACGCGGCAGCGCCGCGAGGCCGAGGAGCATCACGGTCACGAGCAGCACGAGCCCCCGGGACGGGTGCCAGAGCCGGTCCAGCGGTGGGGAGACGGTGGACAACAGCGTCCAGGCTGGCGAGTCCACCGTGGCCGTCCCCAGGTGGGGGGACGGCCCCATCGCGAGCGACAGGCCCAGGAGGAGCAGGACCGAGCCCACCGACCGGGACGTCCTCCTGGCCAGCGCCGCGATCACCGCCAGCCAGCCCACGAGCGGGAATGCCGGGTAGCTGCCGACCACCTCGGCACCCTGCCGCGCCGTGACCAGGCCGGAGAAGGGGTCGAAGCTCGCCAGCACGTAGACGGTGTGGTCGCCGCCGCGCAGTCCGGGCACCGCGCCCTGGAGGGCGTCGAGCACCAGTGGGCCGGCCAGGGGGAGCGCGGCCAGCGCGGCGGTGACTGCGGCCACGAGGAGGCGCTGTCCCCCGGCGCGTCGCGACCGAGTGGCCAGGTGCGCGAGCGCCAGCGCCACCGTGAACAACCCGAGGAACAGCCCGTAGTACCAGTAGAAGAGACCCGCCAGGGTCACCGAGAGTCCCGCGCGGATCGGCGCCCAACCGCCCGGGGAATCCGGGAGCGACAGCAAGAGCTTCGTCGCGACCAGCACGGGCGCGACCAGCGCCTGGGTGGGCCGCCCCTCCACCAGTTCACAGAGCGGGTAGCTGGCCAGCGCACCCGCGACGCCGACCAACCAGGGCGCTTCGGGTTCGCCGACCCGGCGCCCGCACAGGTAGGCGGCGGCGAGGCCGTTGGCCACCAGCACCAGCACCAGCGCGAGGTTGTGTCCCAGCGGGAAGCCGAGGAGAGACAGCGGGGCCGCGATCACCCCGTCGAGCACGTTGCCGCCGGTGTTGCGGTAGAGGTCCATCCCGAAGGGGAAGTAGAGGTCCGGGTTGTGGACCAGTCGCGACAGGTCGCCCGCGAGAGCCCGCCGGACCTGCGTCCAGGTCCACAGCGTGCCGAAGTGATCCACGCCCCCGACGCCGATCACCCGGCCGGTGAGCCAGGTGCCGGGCCAGAGGGCGAGGGCCGCCCCCAGGAGCGCCGCGAGCGGACCTGCGAGACGGGTCACCGCAGGTCCCACACGGCCACCGCGGCGTCTTCCCGCGCCGGTGCGCCGAGGGCCTCGCGTAGGAGCGCGCGCGTACGACCCCACTCGCGGTCGTCGAGCGCTGACTTGTGCACGACCACGGCGGCAAAGCCCATGGTACCCAGCCGCGTGGTGGTGCCGTTCGGCGACGCCAGGATGCTCCCGGTCCACGGCACGTCGCGGTTGCGGGCGTGGCCGTCGAGGTCGTTGAGCGCGCGCAGCAGGCGGTCCACCAGGGGATCCTCGCGCAGTTTCTCCGGGAGGAACACGTTGACGCCGTAGGGCACGGCCAGGCCATGGGCGGTGGCGTCGACGAGGTAGTCGCGGTTGAGGCGCGAAGCGTCGGGCGGCCAGTCCAGGACAGGCCCGGGAATGCCCGCGTACAACGACGCGTCTGGTGCCGGGCGGGTGGCCAGCGGCCAGGGGCTGGGCGAGAGCAACAGTGTCTCGGCGAGCGCCAGGAGCGCCAGCGGGGGGCGCCAGCGGGCCGGCACCCGGGCGCTGGCCATCGCCGCCGCCATCGCCAGCCACGGCACCAGGAGCGCCACCATCCGGTAGGGCTGGTGAACCATCCCGAAGGGAGAACCGGGGAAGCTGAGGAAGCCGAGCGGCAACAGGACGCTCGACTGCCCCACCATCACCACCTGCCCGTGGACCGCGAGTCGCGGCCCGAGGGCGAACAGCAGGTACACCAGGCCCACGCGCAAGAACGGACCGCGCGCCACCAGTGCCGCGAGCGCGATTGCCGTCCAACCTAGGTAGTTCACGTGGAGCACCCCGGGGTTGCCCGCCGCGGGGGTGTCGGGGAAGTAGTACTCGCCGGGCGTCAGGAAAGTGAGCAGGTCGGTGGCCGGGAGCCGGCCTGTCCAGCCGGGGGCGTTGGCGGCGGTGACGGCGCCCTCGCTGCCCAGCGAGGCCAGCCCCATCGCGGCGGCGGGGAGCGCGACGGCGCCGGCCACCGCGAGCAGCCGGGCGGCCACGGGGAGGCGCTGCCGCCAGCCGGGACCCAGCACGGTACTGAGCAGGAAGAGCGCCCCGAAGAGCCCGTAGTAGGCCGAGGCCGTGCCGGCCAGGCCCAGGGCGAGGGCCGCGTAGAGCCAGTGTCGCGACCTGGGGGAACGGCCGAGGGGGTCGAGGCCGAGGGCGCGCAGGGAAAGCGGCACGAAGAGGATCACCGGCGCCAGTGCCAGGCACTCGGAGAGGCCGCTGTGGACCAGCCCCATCGCGTAGGGCGAGAGCCCGCCCACCACGCCGGCGAGCAGCGCCGCGCCGCGGCTGCGGGCGAGGTCCCAGCCCACGGCGTAGGCGGCCAGCGCAGCCAGGAGCAGTTGGAGAAAGACCAGGGCGTTCCACGCCAGGGCCGGCCCCAGGCCGTGGAACGGTAGGGCCAGCAGCGCGCCCAGGGGGTCGACGTACCAGAAGTCGAGGGTGTCGGGGAAGTGGGAGAGGTTGGTGGCGGTGGGGAACCTGCCGCTCGACAACTCGCGGCCGAACCACCACGTGCCCCACAGGTGATCCGGCATGTCGCCATAGGGGTGGCCGACCACGGTGGTGGCCGGGGCCAGCGGCATCGGCCAGATCGCGAGCACGACCAGGCCCCCGAGCGCGCCCAGGGCGGGGGCGTGGTGGCGCAGCCTCACCGGTTCACGTCCTCGCCAACGTCGCCGCCGGTGTCGTCCCGCTCGGCCTCGCGCTCCAGCTTACGACGGATGCCCGGCGGCAGGCGGGCGTTGCGGACGGTTTCCTCGACGCTGCTGTCGCGTGCTTCCGGCGGTGAAGGCGGGAAGTTTCGCGGCCAGTTCAACCACCCCGCCGAGCGCACCGTGTCGGGCACCGCGGCGAGTCCGCTGCTGCTCACGTACCCGGCGGGCGCCGTCCACTCGGGCCACGCGTACTGTCGCGACAAGGGGGGCGTCCGGACGTCCCACACCCGGACACCGCCACTGCGAATGACCGGCTTCCCGAACCACGCCGTGAGAAACGCCGCCTCGAACTCCATGAGGTCGTCGAGTTCGCCAGGGTAGTACTCGCGGTTGAGCGTGACGTAGGCCACGGCGCCGTCGTCCCAGGGCGCCGCGGCATCGGCCAGGACGAGCGGGCCATCGGTGTCGCCGGCCTCGAAGGCCCGCAGCGCGGCGAGCAGGGGCTGGCTCGCGATCCACTCGTCCCAGGCCCGGGGACGCACCCGGTCGACCCACATCGCGTGCCCGTTCACGAGGGTGTTCTGGTGGACCCGCTGGTAGGAGAGGGACGTCTCGTCGCGGGCGATCTTCTCGTAGATCGGCAGTTCCAAGACGTTCCCCGGCGGGAGTTGTGCAAGTTTGGCGTAGGCCGCCGGGGCCGTCCAGTACGACGAGGCCACCTCGACCACCGCGCCACGGGCGTACAGCTCCACCGGGAGCAGCGCCAGGAGCAGGAGCCAGCCGTAGCGTAGGTCCAACCACCGGATGGCCCGCTCGGCTCCCCGGGCGGCCAGCGGCAGGAGCACGAGCGTGAGCGGCGCGACGTGGCGGTACGGCCACCAGAAGCGCTGCAGCGTGCTCGACCAGCGGTACACGAGCGCAAAGGGCGCGGCCAGGCCGGTGCTCTCCCCGGAAGGACCGAGGACCTCCGGGCCCAGCGACAGCGCGTAGAACGCGGCCGCCGAGGCCAGCAGGCCCCGTCGGAGGGGGCGTGGCGTGTCGTGCCAGCCCAGCGCCGCGAGGCCGGACAGGGTGGCCGGCAGGGCCACGCTCGACAGTTCGCCCCAGCCGCTCCACAGGGGGAACCCCGCGAACAGGCCGTAGTCCACGCTGATCGGGTGGGGGAAGGTCGACTCCTCCACGCCCGGGATGGCCTTCCAGTTGGAAAGGAACAGCCACAGGGGCGGGACGGTGCCCAGGAGCGCGAGGGGGACGAACCGCGCCAGGGTGTCGCGACGGGCCTGGAAACACCAGAGGGCGGCGCCGACACCGGCCATCCACAGCCCGTAGTACCAGTACTGGAAGGCGCACCAGCAGAACCACAGCGCCGCCACGGCCCCGCTCGTCCAGGTGGGCCGCTCCAGGTGACGCAGCCAACGGGCGAGGAAGAAGCCCGAGGTCCACAACCCGGCCTGGGCGAAGCGACCGGCGGAGAGCTCGCGGCCGGCGTAGGGGAAAACGACCACGAAAGCGCCGACCAGCGTGGCGGCGTCGGGGCGCACGCCGGCGGTGCTCGCGACGGCGCGGCCCGCCAGCCCGTTGAGGATCAGCGTGAGCAGGCACCACAAGGTGACCGAGAACGGCCAGTCGACCAGCGTGCTCAGCAGGGTGAAGGGCACCGCGTCGGAGCCGTTCCCGGCGAGGAAGGGCGCGTCGCCGACGGGCCAGTAGTACCGGTCGTTGTGGAGGATCGACTGCCCGCCCGCCAGTCGCTCGGCCGTCCACTGGTAGAGCCAGTGGTTGCCGACGTGGTCGGGGTGCGTCCAGTCGCCGACCACCCCGTGCGCGGGGCTGGTCCACGCCGGGTACAGCGTGAACAGCGCGAGCCCCGCGTAGAGGAGGGCCGCCACGAGCGAAGTGCGCCACACCGGGGCGGGCTAATCCGGGGGGCCCCCGCTCCGTGACGCCGCGGTGCGTTTCGTCGAGGCCGCGGTGCACGCCTCGGTGGTTCCACGGGCCGCGGCGGCCTTCGCGAAGGCGCTGGGAGACGGGCACCGCGGACGCCGCGGGCACGCGCCGCCCACCGCGCCCTCCCGCCGTCGCCGGCGCCCGGGCAGAG
>CAYHRZ010000162.1:0-288 GCA_964359125.1 uncultured Klebsiella sp.
GAAACATCTAGTAGTGAGGCTGGCAGTAGCCCTTCTTGAGGTTCTCGCAGCTGGTGTCGCTCACGCAGGTCATCCAGAGGGCCGCCTGCTTCTCGTTGACGATCGTGGCGTCGTCGTCGGCGTTGGAGTTGGGGTCGTAGGTCCCCACCTTGCCGGTGTTGCGCATGGCCTCGTCGCAGGTGACCTCGCACTCGTCGATCAGCTCGGCCGCGCCCTCGTCGCCCTCCGCGCCCATCACGTTGATGTCGCACTGGCCGTCGGAGGAGCCGTAGAGGGTCTCGCACGACG
>CAYHRZ010000162.1:298-10035 GCA_964359125.1 uncultured Klebsiella sp.
ACGACGTGCGACAGTTCGGGCCGCAGCCGAACAGCGTTCCGACGACGGTGAGCACCAAGAGCAACATGCGGCCTCCGCGGGCCGGAGAGGGTAGTCGGGAGACGGGTCCCGGTCAATGCGCGTCTTGCACGTCACGCCCTGCTACCCGCCCACCTGGGCCTACGGGGGGGTGCCCCGGGTGGTGTACGCCCTCGCCCGGGCCCAGGCCGCAGCCGGGCTCGACGTCCGGGTCTGGACCACCGACGCCTTCGACGAGAAAGGGCGGGCGGAGGTGGCGCCCCGGCGGGTGGAGGACCAGGTCGACGTGCGGGTCACCCGCCTGGGCAGCAACCGCTTGGCCTGGCACCACCAGCTCTACCTGCCCACGTCGATGCCCCCGCTCGACGGGGTGGACGTCGTCCACCTCCACGCCCACCGGCACCTGCTGAACTTCCTGGCCTTCCGCGGGGCCAGGGCGCGGGGCCTGCCGGTGATCCACACCCCCAACGGGACGCTGCCCCGGATCGAGCGGAAGGTCGCCGTCAAGGCGGTCTGGGACGCCATCTTCGACGGCGACGTACCCCGCCGCGCCGACCGGGTGGTGGCCGTGAGCAAGGCGGAAGTCCGGCAGTTGCTCGCCGCGGGGGTGGGCGCGGACCGCGTGGCGCGCATCCCCAACCCGGTGCACCTCGACGAGCTCGCGGCTCGCCCACCCCGGGGCACCTTCCGGGCCGCCCGGGGGCTCGGTGAGGGCCAACTGGTGGTGTACCTGGGGCAGATCTCGCCGCGAAAGGGCGTGGATCGCCTGGTCGACGCCTTCGCCGGCGGGGCGTTGGCGCCAGCCCGGTTGGTGGTGGCGGGGACAGCGCGCGGCATGGCGCCGCCGGGCGGGGAGGGGGTGACCTACACCGGCACCCTCGGCGGTGAGGAGCGGCTGGCGCTCCTGGTCGACGCTGACGTGGTGGTGTACCCCTCGGCCGACGAGGTGTTCGGGCTGGTGCCCTTCGAGGGCCTCTGGTGCGGCGCCCCGGTGGTAGTGGGCGACGACTGCGGCTGCGGCGAACTGGTGGTCGAGGCGGGCGCGGGCCTGCTCGCCCCGCACGGCGACGTGGTGGCCCTGCGCGCCGCCATCCGGCAGGTGCTGGGCGACGGCGCGGCCGCGGCCGCGATGGTGGCGCGGGGCCGACGCTACATCGAGGCACACCTCTCGCCCGCGCGCGTGGCGGCCGCCCACGCCGCGCTGTACGAGAGCGTTTGCCCCCGATGACGCGCGCCTTCCCGTGGATCCTCGTCGTCGCCGTGGTGGCGGCCGGGGCCAACGCGCTCCGTGGCCCCTTCGTCTACGACGACCTGATCGAGATCGTGGCCAACCCGGTGGTGCACGACCTGTCGCGACTCGACGCGCTGGTCGCCTACAACCCACAACGCGCCTTGCTCCTCGTGAGCTTCGCGCTGAACTGGGCGGTCGGCGGCCTCGAGACCGTGGGCTACCACGCCGTCAACGTCGCCATCCACGCTCTGAACGCGGTGCTGGCTTGGCGTCTCTTCGCCCTGGTGCTGTCGCCGTGGCGGGCCCGGCTGGCGGCGGCGGCCTGGGCGCTGCACCCGGCCACCACCGAGGCGGTGACCTACATCTCCGGCCGGTCCGACGCGCTGGTCACCAGCTTCGTGCTGCTGGCGTTGCGGGCGTGGATTGTCGACGCGCGCGCGCCCTCCCCCCGGGCCCGGGCGGTGGCCTACGGCGCCATGTTCCTGGGCCTGCTCACCAAGGAAACGGCGGTGGCCATCCTCCCGCTCTGCCTGGCCGCCGAGTTGTTCCTCGTCGCCGGCGGCCGGGTCCGGCTCCTCGACGCCCGGCGCTACGTGCCGGTGGTGCTGGTGGTGGGGGCGGCGGCGTTCCTCCGGGTGGTGTACTTCGGCTGGCCGGTGCCCGAGGTCCCGCGCACGCTGTCGGCCCACGTGTTCACCCAGGCCGAGGTGTGGGCGCGCTACCTGCAACTCTGGCTCTTGCCCTGGGGGCAGTCGATCCTGCACCCGGTGCCCGCGGCGGCCACCCGCCTGGGGGGGATGTGCCTCCTGGGCTGGGTGGCGGCCCTCGGCTGGGCGTGGCGGCAGCGGGGACTGCCCGCCTTCTTCGCCGCCACCTGGGCGATGCCGCTGTTGATCTCCAGCGCCTTCGTGCTGAAAGAGACGATGGCCGAGCACCGCGCCTACGCCGCCGGCTTGGCGATCGTCGGGCTGGTGGTGTCGCGACTGCCCGAGCGCCGGTGGGCCTGGGCCATCCCGGCCGTGCTCGCGGCCCTCACCGTGGCCCGGAACGCCGAGTGGCGGTCGGAGTCGGCCCTCTGGGGCTCGGCGGTGGCGCGCTGGCCGGGCAGCGCGGAGGCCTGGTACGCCTACGGCGACGCCCTCCGGGCCGAGCGCCAGGCCGCGGAGGCGGAGGCGGCCTACGCGCGGTCGCTGGAGCTGGATCCCACCCGGGTCGACGCCCTGGTCAACGCCGGGATCTCGCGGGCGCAGCGGGGCGACCTACCGGGGGCCCGCGAGGCCTGGGAGGAGGCCTTGCGTCGTAAGCCGGGGCACTGTCCGGCGCTGAACAACCTCGCCAGCATGAGGCTCCGCACCGGCGACCTGGAGGGCGCCGTGGCAGGCTACGAGGCCACCCTGCGGAGTTGCCCCGGCGACGCCATGGCCCACTTCAACCTGGGGATGGTGTGGGCCGGGGCCCGCGACCCGGCGAAGGCGGCGCGACACCTCCGCGCCTACCTGCGCGCCGATCCCGGCGGCCCGAACGAGGGGCGGGCCCGGGCGGCCCTCGCCAAGATCGGCGCTAGCGAGCCGTGACCAGGTAGCTCCCCGAGAGGGCGTGGCCGGCGGGCAGGTGCTCCCGGAGCCACGGGTCCTCCGGGACCGGCCAGCGACGGGCCGTGAACACCTCGGCGAGTCGGCCCCGGATCCGGGTGGACTCCTCGCGGGGGTTGGCCAGGGCGGCGCCGAGCGCCTCCCGCCCGGTGTCGCCCTCCTGCGCGGCGATGGCTTCCAGTGCGCCGTTGCGGACGCCCTCGTCGAAGTCGGCGAGGAAGGGTGCGGCGGCGGCCACGATGCGCGGGTCGCGTCGCTCGGCCAGCGTGACCAGCAGGTGCTTCTTCTTCTCAGGCTTGAACTCGTCGTCGACCGACTCGGTGGACAGCAGTTCCAACAACAGGGCCGTCCCCGCGCTCTGCCCCTCCACCCGGTCGACCAAGCGCAGCACGTTCTGGAAGGAGGCGCTCTTGCGCGCGAAGATGCGCGCCGCCTCCAGGCCCGCTGCGCCCTTCTCGGCGAGCAGGTCGATGCACTCGTCCTTCTCGTCGCGGTCCTTGATCTGGTGATCCAGTTGCAGTTCGAAGCGCTTGCACAGGGCGAGCAGCGCCTCGGGCGTGCCCTCCTCGGCCAGCCATTGCATGGAGATGAGACGGTCGTCCTTGTTGGCGTCGCGATCCGCTACCCGCCGCCCGTGCTTCGCGATCGAGTTTCCGGTGAAGATGTCGTACCAAGCCACAGGCAACCTCGGGGCGGCGGAACGCTATTCACCGGAGGGGTGCTCGGGGAGGGCCATGGCGAAACCAAGACGAAGCAGCACCCGGGCATCGGCCTCGGCGGGGGTGAGCCCGGCCGCGCCCTCGACGTCGGCGAAGAAGCGGGTGCCGAACCGCGCGCCCACGCCGGCCTCCGCGCGGGTGGGGTTGCGGCTGGTGTTGAAGTCGACGACCAGGAACGGGCGTACGCGCCACCACGTCGCGACGTAGGCGGCGTCGACGCGGAGCATGGGCACGTCGTCCTGGTTGGCAAAGCGCAGGGGGTTGCCGCGGATGCCGAGGCCGCCGCCCACGCCGGCCCGGTACGGGCCGTGGGTGTAGAGGAGCGCACCGCCGAAGAGCACGTCGGTCTCGTCGGTGCCGAGCTCTCCCTCGTCCCGGGCGTTCGGCATCTTGGCTTCCCAGCCGAGCAGCACGTCGACTGGCCCGAGGGGCAGGGCGCGCACGACGGTTCCGAGGCGCGAATCGCCCCAACCACAGCTGCTCCCGCCGGCGTCGGTGTGGTCGCAGAGCCAGTCCGCCGTGCTCGTCACGCGGACGCGCCCCGAGAAGGTCGCGCCGGCCCCGATGCCGACCGACGTGCGGTCCCGCGCGCCAGCCCGGAACGGGGGCACCAGGCCCCAGGCCTGGCTACCGGCGACGTTGTTCTCTAGCAGTAGATCGTTGCGCCCCGGCCACTGCGTGTCGGCCCCGGCGAACCAGGAGTCGGCCGCCATGGCGGGAGAGGTGGCCAGGGCGAGCGCGAGCAGGCACACCACCGCCTTCGCCGCTGGGGTGCGTCCAGTTGTCAAAGTCTGTTGACGATGCCCCACCTGGTTGCGTACTCTGCGGGACCGACTGCTTCACACGCGCCGCCCAACGCGTCCAACGCGTCCGGAGTGCACCCCATGACCCGAATCTTCCCGCTGCTCATCCCCGTCGGCCTCTGGGCGTGCATCGTCCAGCCGTCCGACACCGACGTGATCCCCCAGAAGGAAACGTGCTCGGCCCCGTCGGCGGCGCTGGCGACGGAGGCGCTCACCGCCTCCGTGGGCGACCGGATCACCCTCGAGGGCTCCGGCGAGCCCTGCATCGAGGATGCGGAGCTCACGCCCAACTGGACGTTGATCTCGGTGCCTCCGGATTCCGAAGTCGATGCCGGGTCGCTGGTCACCGACGACGTCTGGAAGCCCTACTTCGAGTGCGACGTGGTGGGCACCTACGTGCTCGCGCTCACCGTCAGCGAAGACGGCGGGGCGGAATCGCTGCCCGTGCACGCGGTGGTCGACTGCGCGTCCGACAACGACCCGCCCGTCGCCGACTGCGGCGCCAACCAGTCCGCCAGCGTCGGGGACCGCGTGGACCTCGATGGTAGCGGCTCGAGCGACCCCGATGGGGCGGCCCTGAGCTACGCCTGGGCGTTGTCGAGCCGGCCGTCTTGCTCCGGCCTCGACGCGGCCGACGTGTACAACGGCACCACGGCGGTGGCGAGCATCGTGCCCGACTGTGCCGGCACCTACCTGGTGAGCCTCGTCGTGAGCGACGGCGAGAACTGGTCCGAGCCGGACCAGTGCGCCGTGACCGTGGCCGCCGACAACCAGGCCCCGATTGCCGACGCCGGCGACAGCGAGATGCTCAGCCCCTGCACCAACGAGCAATACCACCTCAACGGCTGGGGCAGCTACGACCCCGAGGGCGAGGAACTCACCTACTGGTGGACCCTCGTCACCGCGCCCGGCGGCTCGGCCAGCAGCGACGCCGACTTCAACGACCAGGCGCTCGCCGACCCGTACTTCCACTGGGACGTCACCGGCGACTACACCTTCCAGCTCCAGGTGCACGACGGGGAGCAGTACTCCGCGCCCGACATCGTCACCTACACCTTCGCCGACGTTTCGGAGAACGAGAGCCCGGTCGCCAACGCCGGCGACGACCAGACCATCACCAACGAGCCGGAGTGCGAGACGGCGTCGTACGTCTTCACGTGCGAGGATTGCCCGGCCGACAGCGTGACCCTCGACGGCACCGCCTCGACCGACGACGACGGCGACGAACTCGACTTCCTGTGGGCCGAGAACGGGACTTCGGATCTCACCATCGCGGCGCCCTACAGCCCGACGACCGAAGTATCCACGCCGTCGTTCGCGGCGGAGTACAACACCGCGATCACCAAGACGTGGACGGTCGATCTCACCACCAGCGACTGCGCCGACAGCGACGTCGACTCCGTCACCATCACCTACACCTGCACCGGCGACTACACCCCCTAGGAGTTGCGATGCGATTCTTGATCCCCACTGCGCTGCTCCTCGCGGGCTGCGACGGCGAGTCCACCAAGGACACCGGCGCCGATGGCAACACCACCAACACCAGCAACCGGCAACCGGTGGCCGAGGCCGGCTCGTCCATCACCCAGACCGCCGACACGCCGGTGTCGCTCAACGGGGGCGCCTCGTCGGATCCCGACGGCGACGCCCTCACCTACGTGTGGGCCTTCGACCGCCTGCCCGAGGGCAGCGAGTTGGCCTCGAAAGAGGCGCCGTTCACCACCAATCACAGCGCCACCCCCCAGACCAGCTTCGTGGCGGACCGCGTGGGCACCTACATCGTCGCGTTGGTGGTCAACGACGGCACGGTCGACAGCGCCAGCGACTTCGTGGTCATCACGGTCACCGAGCCGGAGAACCTGCCCGTCGCCAACGCCGGCGAAGACATCACCAGCAGCGTGGGGGCGCTCACCTCGCTCGACGCCAGCGCCTCCTACGACCCGCAGGGCAAGGCGCTCACCTACGCCTGGACGCTGGTCGACAAGCCCACCGCCTCGGCGCTGGGCGCGCTCACCGGGAACGAGACGGCCACGCCCACGTTCACGCCCGACGCCCGCGGCACCTACACCGCCGCGCTCGTCGTGAACAACGGCCTCGCCAGCTCCACCGCCGACGCGGTGGTGATCACCGTCACCGGCGAAGACAGCGCCCCCACGGCGAACGCGGGCCCGGACCAGGAAGTGGAAGACTGCTCCACCGTCCGGCTCGACTGCTCGAGCTCCGTGGACCCCGACGGCGACACGCTCGCCTACCAGTGGGCCATCCAGTCCAAACCGGCCACCTCCGCCACCAGCGACAGCAGCTTCTCCCCCAGCAGCACCGACGGCACGCCCACCTTCTTCCCCGACGTCTCGGGCACCTACGTCTTGAGCTGCGCGGTGAGCGACGGGCAGAACTGGTCCACCCCCGACGTGATCACGCTCGAGGCCGCCGAGCGCCGCGCCAACACCGAGCCCATCGCCGACGCCGGCAGCGACGTGGCGGTGAGCGCGGGGAACGCGGTGTGCGAGGAGAGCGGCTACACCTACGACTGCGAGGAGTGCGAGGAGCAGACCGTCACCCTCGGCAGCGACGCCCGGGCCTCGGACCCCGACGGCGACCCCTACACGCTGGTGTGGTCGGTGGAGGAGGGGTCGGCCAAGATCACCGATCCCAACCAGCTCAGCACCACGGTCACCCTGTCCGACGCCGAGCCCACCGAGCCCGACGAGTGCGAAGACGTCGAGTACCGCTTCCTGCTGACGGTCACCGACTGCACGGGCGAGGTGTCGACCGACACGGTCAAGTTCGTGGCCACCTGCTGCGGCGTCACCGACACCGGGCCGTAGCCCTCATCCCCAGCCGGGGGCGAGCCGATCCCCCTGGGTGATGGACCCCGCCTTCGTCGACGCCCTCGAACCCTACGCCACCGAGGTGCACATGGCCTCGGGACAGGTGGTGGTGTGGGAGGGAACCCCCCAGGACGCCCTCTACGTGGTGTTGCACGGCCGCCTGAGCGTCACCCGGCGGCTGCGCGGCGAGATGGAGTCGGTGCTCGCCGAGCTCGGCCCGGGCGCGACGTTCGGCGAGCTGGCGGTGATCGACGCCCAGCCGGCCGCCGCGACGGTCACCGCCGAGGAGCGCTCCGTGCTCTGGCGCGTAGACCGCGAGGGACTCCACACCTTGGCCGGCGACCCCGACGTGGCCTGGGTGCTGCTCAAGGCGCTGGCCGGCAAGGTCCGGATGGCGAACGCCCGCCTCGCCGAGGCGGTCCGTTGGTCGCTGGACAACACCGTCCCCGGGGTGGAGTGATGGACGACGCCCGCGCGGTCCTGGGGCGCTGCCCCCTCTTCGTCACCCTGCCGCCCGACGTGCTCGACCGCCTCGCCCAGTGGTTCACGCCGCGTGGCGTGCGCGCGGGGGAGGTGATCATCGCCGAGGGGCTACCGTCTGGCGCCCTGGTGGTCGTCGCCCGCGGCTCGCTCCTGGTGGCGAAGGCGGTTGCCGGGCACCCGGAGGCCCTGGTGAGCCGCGTCGGGCCGGGGGGCCACGCCGGCGAGGTGGACCTCGTCGACGCGGAGACGGCCTGTGCCTCGGTGATCGCCGAGGGCGAGGGCCAGTTGCTGGTGCTCGACGCTCAACGCCTCCGCCGGATGCTGGTGAGCGACCGCAGGCTCTTCGCGCACGTGGCTCGCGCCCTGCTGGTGGACCTCGCGGGCAAGGTCCGCACCACCAACGACCGCGTCCGCGACGCCATCACCTGGGGCCTCGATGCCACCGGGGAGTCGATCCGGTAGCTAGCGACCGGTGAGGGCCAGTCCCACGCTCTGCACCTGGTCCGTGGCGATGATCTTGTACTCGATGTCGACCCGGATGGCGCCGTTGGCCTCGGGCTGGGAGTCGACCTTGAGCACCTTGATGCGCCGCTCCCAGCGGGTGAGGGCCTCTTCCACGTGGTGGGCCACCATGGCGGCGGTGCCGCGGGTGTTGGGGGCAAACATCAGCTCGTGGATGCGGCAGCCGAAGGCCGGGAGCATCTGCCGCTCACCCGGGCGCGTGCCGAGGATGATGGTGATGTTCTGCCGGATGTTCTCCTCGTACTCCGAGTAGGCCACGCCGCCGGTGACGGAGTCGAAGCCGAAGGGAAACCCCCAGCCGCGGCCGAGGTACTCCTTGGGGTTGATCCGCATCGGTGTAGTGTAGCGCGTGGCGGGTGCCGTGGTCGAGCGCTACGACCCCAGCGTGTTGCCGCAGAAGGTGAGTTCCGTCGTGTAGCCCGTCTGCGCGGTGATCACGTGGCGCGTGCTGATGATGTAGTACTTGCCGTTGTGGGGGACTTGCAACCCCTCGAACTCCACCAGGGCGCCGGCGTAGAGGGCGTCGTTGCCGTCGATGACGCAGGAGCCGCGGGCGAACTGCCGGGCCAGGCGGTTCATCTCGGCCTTGGCCAGTTCGTTGGCCATCGCCTGCGAGCCCACCGGCACGTCGGTGATGTAGGCCACCTGCTCGCCGAACTTCGAGTTCGACACGCTGGCGCCGATGTCGCCGCCGCCGATGGTCTCGACGTCGGAGTGGGTGGCGGTGCCGACGATTTCCTTCTTCGTGCGGATGTCCCAGCCCCGCACGACCACCTTGGTGGCCTGGTCCTGCGAGTTGAAGTTCATGCGGAGCGAGCGGAGGTTGCTGCCCATCGTGATCTTCGTGGGGCTGGTCGAGAAACTCGCTTTCTTGAAGTAGAGCGTGCCCTCGTCGACCGTGACCTGGAAGTTGTTCCGCGCCGCCAGTCGCTTGAGGAACGCGAGGTTCGACTCGTTGCGCTGCAGGATGTAGTCGTGGGTCTCCGTCGTGGGGTCAGCGGTGACCGACAGCCCGCACTCCCCGCCGACGCTGCTGGCGACGTCGCTGTCTTTCTTCTGGTTGAAGAAGCGCGTCTTGCGCCCGCGGGCCAGCCGGTGGGCGTGGTCGAGCGCCCGGGCGGTGATGGTCACCATGCCGTCGACGGACCAGCTCGGCTCCAGCGCGATCAACTCGCCCTTGAAGAGCGTGCGACCGCCCTCGCCCATCTTGACCTCGACCGCCTGCCCGATCTCGGCCTGGAACTTGGGCGTGCCCTCGCTACCGGCGAGGCGGATGGTGAGCGACTCCACCATGTCGACGTGGTCCTCGACCACGATCGACTCCACGCCGTCGTTCTCGGGCTGGGTGAAGGTTTGCCCGCCCAGGACAACCTGGTAGCTGGTGGTGCTGCGGTGCGTCGAGGCGGCCATGCGGTCCTCCGATCAGAAAAGCTTCTTGAGCGCGTCGGAAGCGGCCTTGCTCGCGGCGCCGGTGACAGAGCTGGTGGCCGCGTTTGCGGCGGCCTTTCCCGCGCTGGAGGCGTTCCCGCTGGTGACCG
>CAYHRZ010000163.1:0-10005 GCA_964359125.1 uncultured Klebsiella sp.
GAACTGCGACGGCGTGCCGTTGTAGCCACGCATCCCCGCTGCGCGCTCAGTTGGACCCGACACCCACGTCGGCCAGCCGGGCGCGCAGTTGCCCCTGCCTGCGCTCGATGAACCACGCGTCGAACCCAGCTTCTCGCAGCTCGGCGCGAAGCCGACACACGAGCACGTCCAGGCGGTTGTCGTTGCCCTGGCGCCCCCACACTCCCGACTGCAAGCTCTGGGTGCTACACCAGCCGCGCTCGGCTTCAGACAACCCGGCCTCCACGTCGGCAAGGTGCTGCCGAGCGAGCAGGAACAGGAGCACCGGCTTGGTGGCGCCTTCCACGGCGTGGACGAGGCCTCGCGCCGGGTCCGCCAGCGTGGCCTCGGGGCCGCCCCGGCCGTCGAGCCGCGCCCGGAGCGCGTAGGGGTAGGCCACCGTGGCGGCGTTCACCGTGGCCGCCCGGTCCACCAGGTCCGTCCCCACGCGGAAACGCCAGTCGCCGACGGCGAACTCCGCGCCTTCCTCGAGCAGCGTTTCTTCGTCGCCTCGGCCCAGCCAGCAGCGACCGTCGGGATCGACCAGGATGCTCGCCACCCGCCCGCTGACGCCGGGAACCGTCACGTCGATATCGGGGCCGCTGCCGAAGTGGAACCGGTCGCGGGTCACCGGCACGCGGACGCCCGAGTCCAGGTGTTCCACCATCGGCACCCTGAACCGCTCGCCCGGACCGCTGGCCAGGACCCGGATGCAGGTGCAGGGCCCCAGTCGGAGCTCCGCGCCCGCCGGGACGACGCTCACCCCCACCACGCGCTGCCCGTCGACGAAGGTCCCGTTGGCGCTACCGAGGTCACGGACGTACACCTGGCTCGCCTCCTCCCACACCATGCAGTGCAACCACGACACCGCGGGGTCAGCCAACACCAGGTCGTTCACCGGCGCCCGGCCTAGGTTCACCGCGCCCGCCGCCACCGGTCGCCGGAGGGTGATCGCGTCGTCGCTGAGTAGGCACAGTTCGAAGGGCACGGAGCCCTGCTAAGCCAAGCTGCCCGCCCTTGCACGCGCCTTACGCGCCGCCGTCGCCGGGTTCTCCCTGGGCCGGCGTGGGTATACAATCACCCCATCCCCGCCGGTCCCGGGCGCTCTCGCCCCGCCCCGCTCCCCTCCCCTCCCCCCGGAGCGAAGCATGGAAACCAACCCGCCGCCCGATCGAATTCCCCCGCTCGACGCGCTGACCGCGATCCTCAGCCGCACCGGGCTGGAAGCGGCCGTCCCCCGGCACCCGGGCGTTCCGTCCTGGGTGTTCATGCTCGACATCGACCGGTTCAAGACGATCAACCACCACGT
Source organism: uncultured Klebsiella sp. (assembly GCA_964359125.1). Classification (GTDB taxonomy): domain Bacteria; phylum Myxococcota_A; class UBA796; order UBA796; family SXON01; genus SXON01. The sequence continues at coordinate 1,328 of CAYHRZ010000163.1, forward strand.
GGGCCGGGCGGCCGGCGACCGGATTCTCGCCGTGGCCGGCAACGCCGTCCGGCGGTCGGTCCGGGCCGGCGACCTCGTGGGGCGCGTCGGGGGCGACCACTTCGCGGTGGTCCTCGCCATCGCCAGCGAGATCGACGCCCAACGCGTGGCGCTGCGGGTACGGCGGAGCCTGTCGGCGGCGCTGTCCCCCATGCCGGAGATGGCCGGCCTCGGTGGCCGCCTGTCGATCAACGTCGGCCTCTGCGAATTCGGCTGGGCCGACACCTGCGCCGCGAACGTGCTTGCACGCCTGGCGATGTTGCTTCGTCCCTCGGCCCGAGGGCAGCTCCCCTCGTAAGGGCGTTGAAAGGGCCGTTGGCGGGTCCAGCGTGCAGGTTGTGGGTGTGAGTCGAGCGGCTCACCGGGACGCCTCCCGGCGCCCCGTCAACCCGAGGAGAACGACCATGCACACCCCCTACGACGACGACAACGGCGAGATCAACGACCGGCCCAGCGCCGTGCGCACCATTGTCCGCATCGTGGCGCTCACCGTGACGGCCGGCGTGATCGTCGGCGCCGGCGCGGCGATGCTGACCGCTGGTCTCGAGCGCGCCCGCGACGCCACGCTGGCCCCCGGGGTGCCCGAACCGAGCACGGTGGCGGTGGCCGAGGCGGTGACCCCGGAGAACCCCGGCCAGGCCCTTCTCGACGCCCAGGCCACCGTGGCGGACCTCGAAGCACACCTCGCGGAGAAGGAGCAGGCCCTGGTCGCGATCGCCACGGCGGCGGGACTCTCCCCCGACGAGTTCGAAGACCAGGCCCTCGTGACCGAGGTGGCCACGCTGCGCGCCAACCTCGTGGCGGCCCGCCAGTACCGCGACCAGCTCAAGGTGCAGCTCAAGGAGGCGCTCGCCGCCGTGGAGTTGCAGTCCGACGAGACGTTGCGGGCCCGCGCCCAGGCCGCGGCCTGGCAGGCCACCAGCGTGCGCACCCGCTGGGAGGCGCTGGCGGCCACCGCCGCAGCCGAGGTGTGCGACCACGGCAGCCGCAAGTCGGTCGACAAGTGCCAGGAGGGCGTGGAATCCTACTTCACCGAGGCCCGCTTCGAGCGCTTCGCGGACTGCGTAGAGAGCGCCAACGCCACCCCCGCGCTGTACGCCGTGCCCCGCGGCGACGCGGTGCCGAGCACGGCCGAGGGCATCGGCCAGCGCCCGCTGTTCGCGCGCCAGGACTGGTACGTGGTGTACTGCGACCCCACCCTGCCCGAGCGGGCGGACGACCAGATGGCCAGCGTGGAGTAGGCTGCGGCGCGTCCAACCCGCGCGCCAGCCATGCCCGGCGACGGCGTACCCGGTGCACCTGCTCCGCCGTGTTGACCAGCAGGAAGAACAACGAGAAGGCCCGGGCCACGTGCACAACCACCGGCAACGGCATGGCCGAGACCTCGGAGAGAAGCGCGTTCATGTCGCGACTCGAGCGGCCACGACGCCGGTCGATGCAGGCGCGGCGCAACGACTCCACCGCGGCGAACGTCGCCTCGCCCTCGCCCCGGCGCACGGCCTGGCCGAGCAGCGCCAAGAGCCACCGCACGTCGACGCGCAGCGGCGCTTCGTCGGGGCGGGGCGCGGCGCCGGCGGAGGCCACGGGGTGGGGTAACCGCACGTCCCGCCCGCCGACGGTCGGCACCGCGGGACCCACCTGGGCCGTCGTGCTACTGTCGCCCCGCGTGACGACCGTGCTGCTGCTCGTTCCCGCCTCGTTCGCTCGCACGATCGTCGTCGAGGCCGACGGCAGCGGCGAGTTCACGTCCATCGCCGACGCGGTGGCGGTCGCCTTGCCGGGCGACACCGTCCGGGTGGGCGACGGCACCTTCGGCCCCTTCGCCACCGACCGCGAGGTCACCGTGGAGAGCCGCAACGGCGGCGGGGCGACCCGGGTCGACGGTGCCGGCCTCACGGCGGTCTACGCCACCGCCACGGTCACGCTGCGTGGCCTCCACCTCACCTCGGCGGGCGCCACTGCCATCGTGCTCGGTGCAGGAGGTTCGGTCCTCGACTGCACCGTCCACGACAGCGGTGACGAGGCAGCCGGCTACGGCGGGGCGCTGCACCTGGGCGGGGGCGACGCGACCGTGGAGGGCTCCACGTTCGAGCAGAACGCCGCCCTCGCCGGGGGGGCCATCTACGTGGCCGCCGGCGCCAGCCTCGCCATCGCCGACAGTACCTTCGACACCAACGCCGCCACCGACGGCGGCGCGGTGTATGCCACCCGCGCCAGCATCACCGCCGACAACGTCGTCTGGACGGCCAACTACGCGGCAAACTACGGCGGCGCCCTCTTCCTCGACGACTACGCCGCCCTGACGGAGACCGGTGGCACGTACACCGACAACATGGCCTACAGCTACGGAGGGGCCATCTACGCCTACTACGGCGTGAGCATCGACCAGAGCGGTGTGGCGATGGACGACAACACCGCGCTCTACGGCTACGGCGCCCACCTCTTCCACTACTACTACGGCGACCTGACCATCGCCGACAGCACGCTCAGCGGCGGACTCGCCTACTACGACGCGGGCGCGATTTACGCCTGGTCGCTCTACGACGTCGACATCCGCCGCACCGACATCGTCGACAACGTGGCCACCTACGGTTCCGGGGGCGCCGCGAGCATGGGCGCCTGTCGTTCGCTCGTGCTGGACGACGTCGACCTGAGCCGGAACACTGCCTATTACTACGGGGGCGCCCTCTACCTGGCCTATGGCCTCAGCAGCACCATCAGCAGTAGCCGTTTCGAGTACAACGCCGCGGGCTACTACTCGGGCGGCGCCATCCACTGGGACGGGGCCTCCCAGGGGGGCGGCGCGCTCACCCTGGCGAGCAGCACCATCCGCGGCAACGTGGCCGCGCAGGCCGGCGGCGGCCTGTACGTGGTCTACGCGGAGGAGGTGGCGATCGACGGCAACTACATCGGCGAGAACGTCGCTGGCAACGCGGCTTTCGGCGGCGGACTGTTCGTGCGGCGCACCGGTGGGCGCCTTCGCGTGGGCAACAACGAGATCGTGTCGAACACCGCCGGCTACGGGGGGGGCATCTACGCCGAGGGCACCATGGGCTACGAGGTGGACGACCTCTGGCACAACAACGTGGTCGCGGGGAACACCGCCGGCGTGGGGGGGGGTGCCTGCTTCGTGCACGAGGTGACCACGGAACTGGTGAACAACACCTTCGCCGGCAACGCCGCCTCGGCCTCCGGCGGGGCGCTGTGTGTGAACTACACGGCGCTGAACCTGGTCAACACCGCGATCGCCTACACCTCGGCCGGCGCCGCGATCCACGCCTACGACGCCGAGAGCGGCGCGGCGCTGAGCTTCTCGCACGACGCCTTCTACGCCAACGCGGCGGGTGACGCCTCCGGCGACCTCGCGACCGTGGAGGCCGCCGTGACCGCCGACCCCCGGTTCTTGCACTGGGACGACAACGGCACGGCCGACGACAGCTTCGCGTTGGCCCCGGGCAGCCCGCTGGTCGACGCCGGGCACCCGGACCTCGTGGACCTCGACGGGAGCCCGTCCGACATCGGCGCCTTCGGCGGCCCCCTCCTGGTCACGCGCGACGCCGACGCCGACGGGGTGGGCAACGAGGCCGACTGCGACGACCACGACGGCGCCGTCACCGTCGACTGCCCCGACCCCGACGTCCCAGCCGGGTCCGGCGACAGCGGGGCGGGCAACGAGGGTGACCAGGATACCGCCGGGGTCAGGGCCGACCCGTCCCCCCGCGGCGAGGAGGGCTGCGGTTGCGCGGGCGGCGGCCCTTCGGGGGGCGCGACGGCGTCGCTCGTGGCGCTGTCCCTGCTCCGGACCCGGTCGCGCCGGGGAGGCCCCCTGGCCGCCAGCGGCGGAGGACGTGGCCGGGGCCGACCGCGACCTAGCTGAGGATCCCGTCGAGCGTCGCCACGCCCGGCAGGTACGTCTCGCTGTCGACCCCCGCGAGGCGCAAGAGGGTGGCGCCGACCACGTCGCTGCTCACCGCGGCGCCCGTCCCGTCGTCGACCTCGCCGGACGCCAGGTCCACCGGGCGACCGTAGTAGTAGTTGTCGTAACCGCCCACCACGCGACCGCCGGTGACCCCCTCCCCCACCACGAGCATCGACGTGTAGGGCCAGTGGTCCTTGCCCTGCCCGCTGTTGAGTTGGGGCGTCCGGCCCATCTCCGAGAGCACCACCACCACCGTCTCGTCGGCGAGCGTGCCGCCCTCGGTGCCCGGCGTGGTGGCGAGCAAGTCCACCAGGCGCGCCAGGCCCTGGAAGAGGACCTCAAAGTTCTGCGACTGGTACAGGTCGTTGTAGACGTGCGTGTCCCAACCGTTGTGCGAGAACGAGAGGGTGACACACCGGGAAACGCCGAGGGCGAGTGCGTCGATGGCAAAGTCGACCTGCTCCCCGAAGCCCGACGAGCCCGACCAGTTCACGATCTCGCGTAGCCCCTTGAGCGTGAGCGCGCGGTCGTGCGCGGTGGCGTGGGCCTGGCCCAGGATGGTGTCGCGACCACCCGCCACCTGGTTGTTCCAGGCGCGCAGCCGCGACGCCAGGTACCGGTCCATGATCGTCTCCGCGCGCGACGACGGCGCGGTCACCGCCACGTCGGACCAGTCGAGGATGCTGCCGTCGAGCAGCGCCGGCAGTTGTCCGCTCGTGCCGGTGCGCGTGACGAAGGCGCCGAACTCGCCGGGGTAGGAGGGCCCGGCTGCGACCACGTGGGGCAACGCGAAGTCCGCGCCCACCACGCCCGCCGCGATCGCACCCCAGTCCGACGCGTCCTGCCGGGTGGTGCCCGTCATGCACAGCCGCAGGCAGTTCTCGTGGGCCACGCTCGGCACCAGGACACCCTTGAGCACCAGCGACCGAGACGCCCAGGTTTCCATGAAACTGCGCACGGCGGGGCGCTCCGCGTGGTCCACGAACTCCAGGCCCCCCACGGCGGCAGGCTCCGCGTCGCGCTCCATGTCGACGTTGGGGTTGTCGAACTCCGGGGCGAAGACGCGGGTGGGATCCCAGCCCCCGTAGTTGACCACGAACACGAACTTCCGGCCGTTCCCCGCCGTGGTCGTGGCCGCCACCGCGCGTTGCAACGGCAACACGGTCCCGGCGAGGGCGGTGGCGGTGAGGAAGTCACGACGTCGCATCGGGGCGCCTAGTAGAGGAGGAAAGCGGGATCGCGGAAGAGCACGGACAAGAGGTCGGCCCAGGCCCGGGCGGGACTCGCCTCCGCCGCGTAGAGTTCGCGCCAGAGGGCCACGTTGGCCTCGACCTCGGGCCCGTCGGCCGCCACGCGGGCGCCGAACAGCCGGAGGTGGAGCCACTGCACCTGGTCCACGAAGCCCTCGGGGTCGGAGTCGGGCGTGGCGGTCAGCGAAACGTGGTGGAACAGCCGCGCGCTGTCGGGGTTCGCGAGGTCGTGGGCCACCGCGTAGGCCGCGGCCGCCTGGGCCTCGCGCTCGAACGCCAACAGCATCGTGGCGGTAGCCTGCGTGGCGGGCCGAGTGGAGTACACCCCGTCGACGCCACCGGCCAGCGTGCGCAGCCCGTAGGTGTCGGTCTGGAGCATGTCGTATCCGTAGTAGGTAAACCGGTAGCCGGTGAGGTCCTCCATCACGGTGCCGAGCTGGTCCACGGAGAGCAACTTCCGCCCCGACGCGGGGTCGTCGGAGGGGGCCGCGCGGTAGGCCTCCGAGGTCACGATGGCCGCGAAAAGTGGTCGTAGGCGGGTATCGGCCGCGAGGAACACTTCCCGGGCGGCGTTGAGGTCGGCGGTGTCGTCGATGTCCGACTCGCGCTGGAGCAGCAACTCGAAACTCCGCTGGACCACGCACTGCGGCAACCGGGGATCGGCGGCGATCTGCCGGCCGAGGTCCGCGAGGTCGTAGCCGGGCGTGCCGAAGTAGCTCGGTTCCACCTCGGTGTAGCTCTCCCAGTAGGTTTCCCGCTCCGGGTGGTAGTAGGTAGTGTCGTCGCGACTGTCGTAATTGAAGTAGAAGAAGCCCCAGAGGTAGCTGGCGAGCGGGTCCAGGGTGTTGTGACAGGCGATGCAACCGGGGTTCGTCTGCAGCGCGTCGTTGATCGCCGACTGGTCGAGCAGGTTCACGTCGCGGTCGAACTCGATCGCCTTGCCGAGGTAGTCGTCACACAAGAGGATGCGGCTGATCGCGTTCGCCCGCCCCCGGTTCGCGTTGCTGGCGTTGGTCATGTAGCGCCACCACATGCCGTTGGTCGACAGGATCCCCGCGGCCGGCCGCCCGTCGGTGTACCGCGCCTTCTGCCAGCCGGTGGCGCCCTCGGGGTAGTCCAGCGGCCAGGCGCGACCGGTGTTCTCGTCGGCCATCGTCCAGTCGGCGGTGACGATGGTGTGGAAGGGGAGATCCTCCTCGGCGATGGTCGACAGGATCCTCAGGGGCTCGTCGCCCACCGCGCGGGCGAAGGCCGGTTCGTCGGTGAGGCCGTAGTCGGCGGCGCCGACGTAGAAGTAGTCCGTCCGCGTGAGGTAGACGCTCGAGAAGAGGTCGCGCACCCGCGCCCCGAACCGCTCGTCCTGCAAGAACTCGAGGACCAGCGCGTCGACCGCGCCCGGGTCGGCCTCGACCCGCTCTACCTCGGCGACGGTGGGGCGCACCCCGCGCAAGTCCAAGCTCGCCCGGTGCAAGAGCGCCACGGGGGCGAGCTCGGCCCCGGCCACCGCCGCCGGGTCGGCCTCGGTCCCGGGCGGCGGCAGGGCGCCGGCGCAGGCCAGGAGCCAGGTCATCAGTGCCACGGGTCACTCTCCCACGACACCAGGGCCGAGAAGTCGGGACAGGCCACGCCGAGGTTCTCGCCCCGCCACCACACGTCGCCACAGCCGTCGCAGTGGGCGGGGAAACTCGTCGCGCCCGAGTAGGCGGGCCCGTCGAAGGCCACCTCGTACCAGGTGCCCTCCGCGTCGCGCACCCGGATGCTGCCACTGGGCTCCAACCCGCACGCCGTCCCCGTGTTGGCGCTCTCGAGGTACACGCTGTCGAAGTTGACTGCGGTGACCGTTTCGGACACGTCGCCGAGGCTGCCGTTGAGGCTCAAGTAGCGGTAGCCCGCTGGGTAGTACGTCGAGGCAACCGCCAGGTCGACCGAGAGGCGGCGGGACAGCCAGGAGTCCTGGTAGCTCGGGCCCTCCCAGTCGAAGGTGCCCTGGATCAAGCCGTAGCCGGCGCGGTAGCCGTAGTACCAGTAGTCGATGTCGTAGTAGTAGGCGTAGCCGCTCCCGGTGAGTGACTCGCCGGCGGGGTCGGCGATGCTCATCGAGCTGGTGTACAGGTAGAAGTAGCGGTCGTAGGTGTAGTAGCTCCCCACGTAACCGTGGTACGCCATGTAGTAGGCATAGCCGTCGAAGCGGTAGCCCTGGTCCGAGGTGCAGGAGTCCGTCCAGATGTACTGGTCGTACAGTTCGAGGTACTCGGGGTAGTAATACGGGCAGTCCTCGTCGCGGCCGGCCCAGATGCCCTCGTAGGCGTCAGCGAGGTGGACGGGGTCCAGCGCGAGCACCGCCTCGATGGAGGCACCGATGGCCTCGGCCACCTCTTCGGCGTCGAGCGCCGGCGCCGCTGCCGCCGCGGTGTCGTCGAGCAGGTACGGCGCGGGATCGAGCGCCCCGTCGCTGGCCGCCGACTCGTCCGCGGGCGCGGGGGCCGTCTCCGGCGTGCTGCAGGCGAACAGGACGAGCACCATCGGGAAACCGCTTGGTGGCGCACTGTACGCCAGCTTGGCCCGCCGGGTCAAGTGCCCGGCGTGCCGCACCGTAGCCACCACCCGAGCCGAGTGCGCTCGTCGGCGGGTACCAGTTCCCGGGGGGGCATGGTGGGCTCGTCGACCGCGGCGACCGCGAGCACCAGGTCGGCGAGCGCCCACACCTGCGCCGCGCTGTCGAGGACCACCCACTCGGGCGCGCCGTGCCGCTCGGCCACGCCGGCCGCGTGGCACCCGCTGCAGTTGTCGAGCATGAAGGCGTGGCCGAAGTTGTCCCAGTCCAGGACCGGCACGCCGGCGCACGCGCCGCCGCTGTCGGCCCCCGACTCGTGGGCCGTCCCGGCGCCGTTGCCCCCGGGGTCGCAAGCCAGCCCCACGCCGAGCGACAACAGGAGCAGGCCCCCACCAGGGACGATCACCCCGGCGGGCCGCGACGCCACCGGTTCCACGCCTGGTGAAGTCCGAGGCACCGCCACCCTCATAGTCCGCCGCGGCCCCGCTTCCCACGGCGCATCCCGCCCGCGGTATCCTGCGAGGATGCGCCCGTTCCTCCTCGTCCCCCTCCTCGTCGTCCTGGGTTGCCGCGCGGAGCCCGACCCGAACGGCAGCAAGGCCCCCGACACCGCCGGGGGCAGCGACGACGCCGATGGCGACGGCTTCGGCGCCGACGATTGCGACGACAACGACGACAACGTCAACCCCGCCGCCCCCGAGGCCTGCAATGGCCTCGACGACAACTGCGACGGCGTGGTCGACGAGGGCGTCGAGTCCACGTGGTACGCCGACGCTGACGGCGACGGCTTTGGCGACGCGGCGCTGCCCCGCGACGCCTGCGAACTCCCCACCGGGCACGTGGTGAACGCCGACGACTGCGACGACAACGACCCGGCGGTGCACCCCGCCGCCGAGGAGGCCTGCAACGACCTAGA
>CAYHRZ010000164.1:0-9964 GCA_964359125.1 uncultured Klebsiella sp.
TTCGCGCGCTCACCCTCGTGGGGGAGCAAGGCTGGCACACTTCGGGAAAGTGGGCGCCCACGGACTGCGCGGCCGCGCGGGCGGCCGTCGAAGCGCCGCTCTGCGCTGGGCAGCCCGAGGCGGCCTTGGCGCGAGCCACGCTCTACGCGGGGGCCTGTCGCCGCCGGGACCCGAACGTGCCGACGATCGAGGACTGCGTCACGGCGTTGGGCGCCATAAGCGGGTTCTACACTAGCCTTCCCGCCGACGAGAGCTGGCACTGGATGCGGGTGGAGGGCGCCTGGCAGGAGGTGCGCGCCCGTTCCGCGATCGCCGGCCGGTACGCTCAGATCGGCAGCGCGGAGGTGGCCTCTGCGGTGCAGGCGGGTGTCGCGCGTTGCGACGACGCCATCGGCACCTGGCTCGACTTTGCACCGGTCAACGGGCCGGAACTGCTCGACGAGTGCATGGTGGTGGCCGGCGTCGGCAGCGACGTGTCCCGCTACCTGGCCTACGCCGACCGGCGCTACCAGGGCCTGCCCACCGACCGGGCTCGGCGCCGGGCCATCCTGGCCAAGGGGTACCTGTACGCCGGCATCGACTGTCCCGACACCCGCGTGTCCTGGGGTAGCAAGGGCGCCTCCGTCAAGGGTCCGCCGTGGTGCGCGGCGCTGGGTCACGCGGCACGCCACTGTCGCGACGAGGCTGCCGTCATCGTGGCCGAGAACATGGCGGGTGACGCGGCACACCCCTGGAACGTTCTGGCCTCGACCCTCGCGGGTCGACCCGCAGCGTGCATACAGTGAGGCCCCGGCCGTCCGCCGACCGCCCCCGGCGCTACGCGCGCCCCGGGGTGTACCTGGGCATCGTCGTCGTGCTCGCGCTGATCAGCGGGGTGGCGATCTCCGAGGCGATCTCCTTCGAGGCGGCCTACCAGGCGCGCGAAAGACGGGCCCTCGCCGACGTGCTCGCCCAGGCCGTGGGGCAGTGGGAGACGCTCTTGGTGGAGCGCTTGCAGCCCTGGTACGGGGAACTGGCCACCGCCGACGACATCGCCGCCCTCGAGGGGCGCCACCGGCGTGCGGACGAGTTTTTCGACGCCTACTACCTGTGGGACCGGGACGAGCTGATCTTCCCTCCGGCGGCGGTCGAGGAGGACATCGCCGCGATGCGGCAGGCGCCCTGTCTGCTCCGGGCGGGGGAGGCTTCCGCCGAGCTGCGCGGAGACCCGGTGCGCGTGGCGGCGGAGTACGCGCACTGCGCCGGCGACGACCAGGCGCTCACCCTCTTCTCCGTCTCGGAGGCGGCGGAACTCCTGGTCAACGCCCACCAGCCCGCGGCCGCGGACCGGCTGATCCGCCGCCTCGGGCGGCTGGTGTCGAGCCCGCTGGCCCAGGGGGCGGCGGGCGGGGCCGACGTGCGCCGCGTGGTGATCCTCCGCTTACAACACGCGCGGGCCATCGAGGCGCTGGGGCGTGCCGACATCGCCCAGGCCTGGCTTTCTGGCCTGGCCGACGAGGTCGCGCTGCTCGACGCTCCCCTCTTGGAGCGCTCACTCGACTTGTACCACTTCCCGCTGGCGACCGACCTGCGCGCCTACGGCGGGCCCAGCCTGGGCGGGGAAGGGGACGAGTTGGCCGCGCGCGCCGAGCGACGCGTGGCCGCGTGGCGAGAGTTGAGGACGGTCAGCCTCGATCCCCGGGGCTTGCCGGTCCCCGGGGAACTGCCCAGGGTATTTGTCGATCCCTACGCGGATCCACCGTGGCTGGTGTTCGTGTCCCGCCTCGGGGTGGGGGACCTGGTGGGGGCCGTACAGGTGGACCAGGGGTCGCTCCTGCGGTGGCTGCTCAAGCGCACCTCGTCGAACCTGCGGCCGTACCTCTCGATCAGGGACAGCGCAGGCCGCGTGGTGGCCGGTAGCTCGGAGGAACTGGTGGTGAACGTGGACTTCCCGCAGGCCCTGCGTCACTTGAGGGCTGGGATCACGGTCTCGGCGGTGTCCACGGAGGCGCAGACGCGGCGGGCGTTCTTCGCGCGCCTGCTCCCGTTCGTCACCGCCATCGGGGTCGGCGTGGTGGCGCTCCTGGCCTTGATCCGCAACGACCGCCAGCAGCAGATCCTCGTCCAGCGCCAACGAGACTTCGTGGCGCGCGTCTCGCACGAACTCAAGACGCCGCTCGCGGGGATCCGCGTCATGGCGGAGACCATCGAGATGGGCGCGGTGAAGGACGAGGCTCAACGAGCGGCCTTCGCGAGGCGCATCGTCGAGGAAGCGGAACGGCTCACGGAGCGAGTGAACGAGGTGATCCGAGCGGCTACGCGACCCAGCGACGACGTGCCGGTGGACTGTGACCTCGACGCGTTGGTCGCCGAGGTGGGCGCCACGTGGAGGGTTCGCTTCGCCGAGGTCGGAGCCACGCTGGACGTCGCGCCCTCGTCGGCGGGGACGGCGCGGGTGATGCCCGTGCTCATCCGCGACGCGCTGAACAACCTGTTGGACAACGCCCTGAAGTACCGCAAGCCGGGGCAGCCTGGCCACGCGTGGCTCCGCGCGCGGGCTGAACGACGCTGGTTGGTGTTCGAGGTGGAGGACGACGGTCTTGGCGTGCCTCAGGGTGAGCGGCGGGTGATCTTCGAGCGCTTCCGCCGGGTGGAAGGGCCGGGGCGCGGCAAGGCCGGAGGTCACGGGTTAGGCCTGTCGTTCGTGGCGGAGAGCGCGAGGCTGCACGGCGGGAAGGCCGAGTGCCTCGAGGGCGTCGACGGCGGCGCGAAGTTCATTCTACGGATTCGACGGAGACGATGATGGAATCAGCGGGTGCAAGTGTGCTGGTGGTGGAAGATGACGAGACGTTGGCGATGGGGCTAGTCAGCGCCCTGGAGCACGAACGGTTCGCGGTGATCCACTGCGACACCGGCGAGCGGGCGCTGGAGATCATCGAGGACGACATTCCCGACGTGATGATCCTGGACTGGATGCTCCCCGGGATGGACGGCCTCTCGGTGCTCCGGAAGGTGAAGAGCGAGCACCCGGAGTTGCCCGTCATCCTCCTCACCGCGAAGTCGGCCGAGTTGGACCGCGTGCTGGGGCTGGAAATGGGGGCCGACGACTACGTGCCCAAGCCGTTCTCGCTGCGCGAGTTGATCGCCCGAGTGCGCGCGCGCTTGCGGTCCCGCCCGGCGCCGCCGCGTGCCCCCGACGTGTACCGTTTCGGCCGCAATGAGGTCGACTTGCGACGGCGCGTGCTCTCCCGAGAGGGCGTAGAGCACCGAATGACCACGCACGAGGCAGGGGTGTTGCAGTACCTCATCGGACACCGCGGTCGCGACGTGTCCCGAGAGGAGTTGTTGCAGAACGTGTGGGGGTATTCGCCGACGATGGCTACCCGCACGGTCGACAACCAGATTCTCAAGTTGCGGAAGAAAATCGAGGATTCGCCCGCCGATCCCCGGCACATCCTCACCGTGCACGGGACCGGATACCGTTTCGAGGAGTGACGGCGCGGCGGCCCGCCGCAGGTTCCGTGTGGTTCACCGTGCGGAAAACCTGGGGCGGCGGTGTGTCCCCCGGGTAGTCCGGTTAGGACGGAGATCAGATGAGCGTCTCGTCCGTCGCGCGGCCAGCCTCGGTCAACGAACTTCCCAAGATGAAAGCCACACTTCCCCTGAGCATCCAGGGGGAGTACGGGTTGAACATGGGCGAGGCGTGGTGGATCGACCGCCGAGAAACGGTCTTCTGGTCGCCGGAGAGAATGCCCATCGGGCGAGACTTGCTCACGCGCGTGGACTTTCACCGGGGCACGACGATCGACGTCACCCTGCGCATCGTCGACACCGAGGTTCCAGCGCGGTACCGCAACGGCTACGTCCACATCGCACGGTGGATCCCCCGCACCCCCGACGATGGGAAGGTGGCCGACGAGCAACTGCGGGCCCTAAACCCCAAGGTATTCGCGCGCGACTACATCGCGCCTCGGCTCCCGGAGGCCGTCGTACCGGCGGCGCAGGCCCCGGTGCAGAAGGAGGAGCGAAAGGGTCCCTCCGAGGCGGAGCTCATCCGCCAAAAGATGGAAGCCGAGTTGGGGGAGGCCGAGAAGGTCATCGACCAGCTGAAGAAACGTCGCTGGCGCACCCGCCTGGCCTGGCTGGCTGCCGGGATGATCTTGGGGGTCGGGGCGGGGCTCGCGGCGGAAGACTTCCGTTCGATCCGGCAGTTGGCTTGGCGCCTGGACCCGACTCTCGCGTTGGAGTACCGACTCCTCGCTGGCGCCCCCCTCGATGGGCAAGACTTCTCGGGGGCCAAGCTGGTCGGGGCCGACCTCCGTGGCTCGCAGTTCGCGGGGAGTTCGTTGGCCGGCGCCGACCTCACCAACGCCCAACTCGGGGGGGCCGACCTGCGCCGGGCCGACCTGGGCGGCGCCAAACTCGTGGGCGCGACGCTCGCCGGGGCGCAGTTGCTCGGTGCTACCTTCGTGGGCGCGGATCTCCGCGGCACCGACGTCTCCACCGACGTGAGCACGGCGGCGTTTCGCGGCGCGCTGTTCTCCAACGAGACGAAGTGGGCGGGTGGCACGGTTCCCGCCGGCGCCTTCGGGCCCGGGGCCCAGTCTGCGGGTGCTCTGCTCGACGGCGTCGCGGTGGCGGGTGCCGACCTCGAGGGCATCAACTTGGCGGGTGCCAGTCTCCGCGAGGCCAACCTCGAGGGAGCCACGTTGGTTGCGGCGGCCCTCGGCGGCGCCCGCCTCGACGGGACGAACTTGAATGGCGCCGACCTCTCGCAGTCGCGGATGGTCGAGGCGTCGTGCGCCTCGTGCACGTTGCGCGGCGCGCGGCTCGACGGTGTCGACGCGTCGCGGGCCTCGCTGGTGGGCGCCGATTTCGGCCAGTCGCGGGCGACGGGGGTGTCGTTCGTGGGCGCCGACTTTCGGCGGGCGGACCTGCGCGAAGCCGAGTGGTCGGAGGCCGACCTCCGTGGCGCCAAGTTCGCCGGCGCGCGGCTCGGGGGGTCGCGCATGACCGGATGCCTGCTGCTGGGCGCCGACCTCGTCGACGCCGACCTGGTGGGTGCGCGGCTCGATTCCTGCGTCGCCGACCAGCGTACCGTGTGGCCCGCCAACACCTCCCCCGGCGCCCTGGGCGCGGTGGTGATGTCGCCGGGGGCCTTGCTGCAGGGTGCGAAGCTCGCGCCGCACGCCGACCTGCGGGGTCAGGCGCTCACGGGCATCAAGGCCAACCGCCTCGTCGCGCCCCAGGCCGACTTCGCGCAGGCGGCGCTCGACGGGGCGGATCTCTCGGAAGCCACCCTCACGGGTGCGGAGTTCGCCAGCGCGACGCTCCGCAAGGCCGACCTCCGCAAGGCCGACCTCCGCGACGCACGGTTCGGCGCCGCCGACCTCACCGGCGCGCTCCTCGGGGGCGCGCGTATCTGTGGCGCCGACTTCGCCGCGGCGCGCCTAGACCGGGCACGGTTCGACGAGGCGGTGGCCTGCGTCACCACGCGCTGGCCGAACAACCAGCCGCCCAACGGCGTTCGCTTCGAATAGTCGGTGCCGGGTCAGTCGACGGCGACCGCTGGGCTGGCGGCAGGACGACGTGGAGGCGCGAGCCGCCGTGGGACCAGGCGCGGGGAGCAGGTGACGCTAGCGTCGCAGAGGTCGGCGCCGGGCGCCGCCAAGTGTCGGGCGGTGAACCCGCAGTCGGTGTCGTCGCGCCGCGCGTGCACGGCCCGGAGGGCGGCGTCGCGTTCGCCGCAACGGGCCAGCGTGGCCACCGCGAGCCGCCAAGCCAGGGCACCCGGCCGCGGCAAGGCGAGGACCGTCCCGGCGTGGGCGAGTGCCTCGTCCCTGGCGTCGCCGGCCAGGGCGCCCAGCCAGCCGACGTAGGCGTGCCATAGCGCTTGGTGGGCCGGGTCATGGCCCAGCAACCACCCCGCGGCCAGCCTGCCAGCGGCCAGCATCGAGGGGTCGCGGGTGGCGAGGGCGCAGAGTAGCTGAGCCACGTCGTCGGTGGTCTGGTCGTCGGCGTCGCCGGAGACCGCTGCCCACAAGGTCGCCGCACGCGGGCCCGCGGCGCGGCCCTCGTTCACGTGGGCCGAGATCTGCCCGCATTCCACCTCCAGCTTCGGTAGGGGGTGGTCCGGCGGAACCGTCGTGTAGTCAAGGTCCGTGGCGAGGAAGAAGCCGAACCAGCCCGCCGAGCGGAGTGCAGCGAGTCCCGTTCCCCGGGGCACTTCGGCGTCGTTCGCGACGAACCAGCAGCGGCGCTCCAGGCGTTCTTCACTCACCCAGCCGTTACGTCGCAGCGGGCGTAGTCGTCGCGCGTCGGCGAGGGCGAGCCCCCGGGACAGGGGGGTGCGGCTCAGGAACTCAGCCCGCTGCCAGCCGCGCTGGATTGCGGGCTCCGCCATCAGGCGCTTGAAGTGCCCGGCCTCGGCGTGGTCCCCACAGGCCTCGACGGCGGCGTCGATGGCGCGCCGCGCCAGGGGGAGGTCGCCGCGGTCGAGGTGGACGCTGGCGGCGTCGAGCCAGGCCTCCGCGGCCGCGCCCGGGTGCGCGGCCGCCTCGGCGCGACGCGTGCAGCGCTCGACCGCACCGGGCAGCACGACGCTCTCGAGGAGGTCCACTTCGGGCCCGCCGGCGCGCTGAGCCCGTTCGAAGGCACGCCACGCCTCGTCGGGTCGGCCAAGGCGCATCCAAGCCCGCGCGCTCAGCGCCAAGCTGTCGCCTAGCCGCCCGGGGAGTGCCCAGTTCTCCACGTCGAGCAAGAGCGCTTCGGCTTCGTCCGGTCGCAGGTACAGGCATGGGCAGTACACGTCGTTCCAGAGGTCGTGGCCGAAGGGCCGGAGCGCCCAGTCCTTGGGGATGTCGTACACGCGATAGATCCTGCCGATGCGGCGTCCCCGGGCGTTGGCACGGCCCGTGCCAACGGTGAGAAGCATGTTTTTCGCTCGGTGGTCGACGGACGTCGGTCGGCCGGGCGCCGACGCCCGTCGGTTCGAGCGCCGGGTCGCGACGGCAAGCTCATGATGCCGTTTTTGTTCCTCCTCGGGTCGGCCGAGGCCGCCTGTTCCATGCAGCAGGTTCCAACCTCGACCGGCACCCGCATCGTCGTCGCTGGGGTGTCGGAGCCCCTCTCGTGCCGGGTGGTCTACCTCCGAGCCGACGGGGAGGCGCCTGCCGCGCGGGCATGGATCGATGGCCGCCGGGTGCGGCGATCGCGGGTGTTCATGCACGAGGGCGACCTGGTGGTGGCGCTGCCCGAGTTGAAGGCAGGCCTCTCCGCCACGATCGACGTCGTCGTGGCAGGCGACCGGCTGTCCGTCGGCCTGGGGACGCCTCCGGAGCGGGAGATTCCCGCCGAGACGCACAGCACCTGGACGGTCGGCCTGGACGCGCGGCACCCGGCCTGGTCCTTCGCCGACCCGGCGCTGGGCTCCGTGACCGTCAGCGTGGCCACCCTAGGACCCGACGGGCACCAAGCGCGCGTCGTCTCCCCCGCGCCGGCCCAGGGGCATGTGTCGCTTCCCCCCGGCTCGCTATCGCTGGTGCTCGTCGGTGCCACCGTGGTGGGCGTGGGGAGCGAGGGCGTGAGCGTCACCCGTACCGCCGATGGCGTGCGCTTCGACGCCCCCAGCGGTGGCGTGGCCAGGTGGAGGGTGTCGTCGGCGGGAGGCGAGCCCGTCATCCCCGACCTGCGGACCTTCGTGGCGGGGCTGGAGTGGCGCTTCCGCCGGGCGAGCCTTCCCGAGCCCGCTCTCCCCCCGGGCTTCGCCCTCGCCGCCGACCTCTACCAACGGGTGATCGACATCCACGCGATGGTGGGCGAGCGCATGCACGGTGCCGACGTGCCCGGCACCGATCCCCGGCAACCCCGACCGCTCAACCGCGCCTGGCGCTCCGGTTGGGGCAGCAGCGTCGAGCGGGCGCTCGTGGAGATGCGGCTCCTGCAGCAGCAGAGCGTGCCCGTCACCTGGTTGCTCTCCGGGGTCGACGCTGAGCCGATCACCCTGACCGGGTACGACCGGATGGTCTTGGCCGTCGCGAGCGACGACGGGGACCTGCTGCTGGACCCGTCATGCGCCGTCTGCGCCCCCGGCGAGTTGAGCACTGCGCTGGCCGGGCGCCCGGCGGTGGGTGCCGCTGAGCAGGTGCCCTTCGCCGACGGGCGACTCGAGCGCACGATCACACTCGCGGGCGCGGAGTTCACCGTCCATGTCAGCGCCACGGGCGCGGCCGCCTTGTGGCTGCGGGAGAGCGTGTACGGACTCGCCGGCCTCGCGCGTGAGGAGCGACTGGCCGGCGCGCTGGGGGTGGTCGCGGGGCGGGTGATTCGCGCGGAAGGCCTCGACGAGCCGGGCGCGCCGGTGACCCTGGAACTGCGCACGGCTCGCTCGGTGCGGCCGCCGTTCGAGGGAGAACCGCCCTGGATCGGGGGCTGGGCGGATCGCTAGTCGGCGGGGGAGCCCGCAGCGCCGCCGCTACCCTACTTCGACGTCGATTTCCTCGGTCGGTTCGTTGTCGGTGAGGGCCTCCAGCCACCGCCGGGCGAGGGCCGCGAACTCCGCGTGGCCGATGGTCTCCAGGTCGGCCAGGGCCGCGGCGACCAGGGTGGGATCTTGCTCGATGAACGCGAGCAGTGCCGACGAGACGGCCGCGCCCGATCGCCAACGATCCCGCACACAGGCCTCCACCGACTTTCGTGCCGCCAAAGCTGCTTCTGCTGGACCCGCCAGCATGGCGGTGAGCAGGGCGTGACGGGCCAGGGCTCGCCCGGTGAGTTCGGTCGTGGCGGCGAGGTGTCGGCGGGCGTGATCCGGCTCCCCCCTCCGCCACCGGACTTCGGCGAGTTCGACCTCGATCCTCGACATCCGCGACTCGAGCCCCGCGTCGCGCAGCAGCGCGCGGGCGGCGACCAAGTGACCCAGCGCCCTGCCGCCCTCGCCGCGGCGCGACTCGGCCCGGCCGAGGCGGCGCAACGTGGCGGCGATCCCGTCGGGCTGCCCGAGCACCTCCCGGATGACGAGCGCGGAGCGGTGCGCGGTGACGGCGCGGTCGAGTTCTCCGAGCAACCCCAGCACGCTGCCCAGGAGGTCGACCGCCTCGGCCCGGCCCGCGGGGTCGCCGGCGCGCTGCGCGGTCGCCACTGCCGCCTCCAGCACTTCCACCGCCTCGGGGAAGCGGTCGTCGCGGGCGAGGTCGGCCCCGTAGAAGCGCAAGGCCCGGGCACTCTCCTCCTCGGTGCCCGCAGCCGCGAGCGCGGCCTGGTGGGCGCGACCGGCGCCGGGGTCGCCCAGCTGCGAGAGGGCGCGAGCGCGCACCGCTGCGGCCATGGCGCCGGGGTGGTCTTTCACGGCATCGAGGGCGTCGCGGGCAAAACCGGCCGCGACCAGCGCTGCTGCGAGTTCCACCGTGAGAGCGGGGTCGCCGATGCTGGCGAAGGCCTCCACCGCCAAGTCGCCGCGGCCCATGGCGAGCATCGCGTCTCCCAGCGCGCGCTGCACCTCGGGCAGGGCCACCGGACGGTGGGCCCGTGCGATCCGCGCGGCCTGCTCGGCGTGAGAGAGAGCCAGACGCGGTCGGCCGTGGCCGAGGGCGCGTCGCGACGCCTCCACCAGTGGGGCCAGCGCCTCGGCAGGCGCGTCGCTCCTCGCCAGGTGCCAGGCCAGCACCTCGGGGGCGACGGGGCTGCCCGCGCTCGCCCGCGCCTGCATCACCCGGCCCACGCGGGTGTGCAGTTGGCGCCGGCGGGCGGAGGTCATGCGCATGTAGGCGATCTCGCGGGTGGCTTCCCGGTCAAACGCCAGTCGTGACCCGGCCTCGTCAGAAACGAGCAGGCGCGCGTCGAAGAGCGCACGGAGGCCCTCCTCGGCCCGGGGAACGTCGGCGGAGAGCCGGCGCAAGAGGCCCTGGTCCAGGGTGCGTCCCAGGATCGCCGCGCGTTCGAGCACCTCGCGGGCCGGGACATCGAGGGCGTCGATGCGGGAGGCCTC
>CAYHRZ010000165.1:0-9959 GCA_964359125.1 uncultured Klebsiella sp.
GACCGCGACCCCGCCGTGCTCTTCGCCGAGAACTTTGAGCCCGGAACGATTGAGGAGATCGGCAAGCGCTGGAGCGAAGTCAGCAACAAGGGCGGCAAGGTGCTGTCGTTGAGTGATGACGTGTCTCCGGGGAGCGGCGGAAAGCGGTCGCTGCAGATGACGGGAACGTTGGGCGAGAACAGCGGGGTCCACTTGCACACGACCTTCCGCGGCGTTGACCAGGCCTACCTGCGCTTCTACACCCAGTTCGCGCCCGACCACGCCTACGAACACCACTTCGTCGAACTGGGCGGCTACAACCCACCGACGCCCTGGCCGCATCCACACGCCGGGAGCCGTCCGGCGGGGGACGACCGCGTCCTGGTCTTCGCGTCCGTGTTGTCGTCGGCCATCGCCCTTGTCGTCGACAGTCGCACCGGGGAGATCGACGAAGTCACGCTCCCGGTCGCACCGTCAGCGGGAGGTAGCCTCGGATTCCTGGTGTCGCCCAGCGGGAGCGCGGTTGCCCTGGCGGCGCTCTCCGACGACCAGCAGACCCTCGACATCCACCACCTCGGTCCGGCACTCGGGGTGGACTGGCACACCACCCTCGCGGTGGAGAAGCCGCGCCCAGGCACCGTCCGCGGCCTGGAGTCGCTGGCCATCGACGACCTCGGCCAAGTCTACGTCCTGGCGGGCGGCGACGATGCGACGGTGCGGGTGCGCCGCGTGGCAGCGGGCGAGGAGCGCGAGCTCTCCTTGGCCACCTCCGAGCGGTTCCTGCACGATGTTCGACTTGTCACCCGCCTGGTGGTGCCGACGCCGGCCCGCACGGAGCCAAAATCCAAGTCGAAGGGCAAGAAGGGTAAGAAGCCCGCAACGCCCCCGGCGGCCCCACCACGGGTCGAGGTGGCGGTGGTCGCGACCGCCGGCCAGGATCGTCGCAAGTCGAGGAGCCTGCTGCACGCCCAACTGGACTTCGCGAGCGGAGCCGTGCAGGCTGGCCCGAGTGTGCTGGCGGTCGACCTCTTCGGGGCGCTCGACGGCGCGGGGTGGTGGGCCCTCGGCCAGGTGGAACAACTCGAAGGCGGCGACCTGCTCGTGGCGGGACAGCAGGTGCGCGGGGCGGACCGCGTCACACGGGACGGTAGCCCCGACCGCGTCGACGCAGCGCGGGGAGGCCATGCCGACACCGCCTCGTGGCTGGGTGACATCGGCGTCGCGCGACTCGGTGCCGACGGGAGTCGCCGGTGGACGCACCGGGTCCAGACGCGCCAGGCCGGCACGGAGGGGCGTCTGGACCTCGCCGGCGGGGCTCGAGCCTGGGTTGGGAGCGGGACGCTCGACTTGCTGCACGTCGACGTGGGAGCCTTCGCGTCGTCCTGGCACTTCGACGAGATCGACCTGTCGACGGGCGCTCCGATCCGCAGCACGAACCTGAGTCAGGAAAACCCAGCCAGCCTCGCCGTGCGTCGGCTGGCAACCCGCCTGCCCTCAGGCGCCCTGCTCACCGCCGCGGTGACCGCCGACCTGCTGGATCCCAACCTCCAACTCAACAGGTACGAAAATGACTAACGTCGTACTGCTCGCCAGCATCGGCCTGGCAACGGACCCGGTCGTCGTCGCAGCGCCTCCCGGCCCGGAGCGCCCCGCGGCGCTCGAGTGGGCCGACGCGGCGTGGGGGCAACGGCACGTGGACTTCGGATTCGCGGCGCTGCAGCTGGAAGCGGACGGATCGAGCTTCGCCGGCTTGGCCCCCGAGGCCAGCTTCGGCGTCCGGCTGCCGCTGCTCTCGGTCGCCGGCCTCGCGCTCACGCTGGATCCCCAAGTGGGTGTCAGCGGGGGTTCGGGCGGCGGGTACGGCTACGGCAACTTCGTCGCCCCCGTTCACCTCGGCCTGGGCTACGGCGTGAACCACGCGCCCGGACACCAGGGACCCATCGGCGTAGGCGTGGGCATCGGCGTCACGCCGATGCTCTGGACAGACTTCGGCGCGGCGCTCGGCCGCGTTGCACCGTCCTTGGTCGCACGCATCGGCGTGGCTCTCGAGCAGCCGGTGTTCGACCAAGGTCCGAACCCACCCGTACAGGTGATCGAGCTCGCGGGTCGCTGGGAAGCTCCAGGGAGCGTGCACGGGGTCCACTGGTCGGGAATGTCGGTGGTGCTCCACCTCCAGAGCTACTTCCCCCGTTGATCCTACCTCGAGCCGCGTCGGCGGCGAGCCACCAGCGCGCAGATCGCCACCGCGACGGTGGGTGCGACGATGCCCGCCAGCAGTCCGCCGGCGGCCAGGAGCAGGCCGATCACCAGCACCGCCCCCAGCAGCGCCGGCGCCAGCCACCGCGTCCGTTGCCCCGCCCAGGCGCCGCCGCCCACGACCAACGCCGACAGCGCGTCGATTTCGAGGGGGAGCCGCCTGGGCGCCGCCTGCCGCAGCAGCGACTGTACCTCGATGGCGAGGACCTCCGCCCCGTAGCGGGTGCCGTCGGCCGTGGCGTGGAGGTCGGTGCCCTCCCTCACCACGCCCACGACGGCTACCTTGCCCCGCACCGCCGCGAGGCTGCCGTCGGCGGGCAGGTGCGGCACCTCGCCGGCGGGCGCAAGGGCGAAGCTGCCGCGATCCACCGGGGAGCGGAGGGGGCCAGTCACCAGCCAGGAGCCGTCCAGTTGCGGCTCCGCGCCGCCCACGGCAGCGGCGGCCGCGAGGGCAGCCACGTGCCAGTAGCGCTGGCCGTCTTCGTCGTACACGGCCACCGGGGCCCGTCGAACCCACCCCACGCGCAAGTCGCGCAGCGACACGGCGTGTCCCAGCGCAAGGGTCGACGCGAGGGCGGCGCTCTCCGGGCGCACGACCCGGTCGGCATCGACCCTCGCCGGGGCGATCACGGGCATCTCGCCACTCACCTCCGCGACGGCGGCGGCGAGGGCAACATCGTGGTCACTCGAGGCCGTGATCGTGACGTCCAGGAGCACCGTAGCCGCACCGTCCGCCGCCAGGCGACGCAGCAAGTCGGGGTACGAGGCCCGCAGCGCGCGGAGGTCGTCGGTCGCGGGCAGGTCGATCACGACCACGTCGTCCATCGCGACGGCCCGCCCGGCCGCGCGGAGCACGGGGTACTGCAACGCCGCGTCGAGCATGCTTCCGCCGTCGACCAACCCCACGAGCGGGCCGACCACCAACGAGGCGGCCACGGGCGCGGCGCGCAGGAGGCGATCCCGACGGCCGCGGCGGAACACCTCGGCGAGCACGTCGGACAGGCGGGTGGCCTCGATCACGGTGACGTCGCGCGGGGACCCGAGCGGGAGGCTGCCACGGGGAATCACCACGCGGGCGGCGCCGACCGCCGCGGCCGCGGCCAGCTTGGCGGGCACGCCCGCCACCGGCGCCACGCGCCCGTCGATGTCGACACCGCCGGTGAAACACCAGCCCACGGGGACGGGGCGCCCCTCCCGCGCCGACGCGCACGCAACCGCCAGCGCAAGTCCCATCGACGTGCCTTCGAGCCGGAACCCGACGCCGCGCACCTGCCAGGTCACGGCGGAGCGGGAAAGCTCGGGCCCGAGCGCAGCCGCCGCGGCGGCCTGGGCCGCCACCTGCGCGTCGCGGGCAGTTTCCGTGGGCGTCCACACCGTGCCGTCGCCCGGCCGGAGAGTGACCACGACCTCGATCGCGTGACCCCGGCCCGTCACATCGACCACCAATGCGGTCGCGACACCAGCGCTCGCGTCTCCGAGCCGAGCCTCGTCCCGGACGAGGGCCAGGACCTCGTCGCCGGTGCCGGGAACGGCGGGCCGATCCGCAGGCCCGGCAACGGCAGCAGGCCCGGCAACGACCACCGGGGCCGCGGATTCCCGGGCGCTCACCGCCATGGGCACCTCGACCCCCGCGCCGCCGTCGTCCCAGTCCATCGTCGCGGCGGCGCCATTTGCCTGCCCGGCGCGGCCGGGCGTCCAAGTCGCGCCCCCGAGGATCGCGAGGACCGTCGAGACGTCGGGGGGTCGCTCGGCCACCACGGGACGCAGGCAGGCGTCGATGACCGCGACCATCGCGCTGGGGGCGTCCTGCCGGTAGGTGGTCACGGGTTGCCGCTTGCCCGCGGCCGCCGCCGCCAGCACCTCCCACCATGCGCCCCCCTCTAAGGGTGGGCGCCCGGCGAGCAGCGCGTACAGGACCGCGCCGAGTCCCCACACGTCGGCCCGCGCGTCGACGTTGGCCGCGTCGCGACCCTGCTCCGGCGCCATGTAGGCTGGAGAGCCCAGCCCCTGGGACGTGCGGGTGTGGTGCGCCTTCTGGTCGTCGTCGACGCGCGCGATGCCGAAGTCAGCCACCTTGGCGCGGCGCGGGGTGTGGGTGTCGTCGAGCAAGACGTTCGAGGGCTTCAGGTCACGGTGAACGATCCCCGCCAGGTGCGCGGCCGCCACGCCGGCGCAGGTCTCCCGGAACAGCCGCTCGACCTCCGCGGCGCTCCCCGTGCCGGCCTGGACGAGGTCGTCGAGGCTGCCCCCGCCCACGAACTCCATCACCAGGGCGGGGGCCCCGTCCACGCGGAGGACGTCGTAGACCGACACCACGTTGGGGTGCTGGAGCTGGGCGAGGATGCGCCCCTCGGTCACCAGGCGCGACGCCATCGTCGCGTCGCTGGCGTGCAGCACCTTGAGGGCGCGCACCACTCCCAGCTCCAGGTGGCGTACCTGGTAGACCGTCGCGTGCCCGCCCGCGCCGAGGGTTCGCTCGATGGCGTAGCGTTCCACCACCTGGCCGGCCGCGAGGGGGGTCACCGGCAACTGCTAACGCGACGGCCGCTCGAAACACCGCAGTGCGGCAGACTGCGGCTCCTGGAGCCCCCCGCGGTAACTCGGGACGCGGCTGTACCTTTACAGGGAGTTGCTGTACCCTGGCCCAACTTGAACCCCACCCGACTTCTGCTAGCGCTGTTGCTGCTCACCGCCTGCCCCAGCACGGCGTGGGCGGCGGTTTTCGCCAGCATCGACCAGATCACGACGGTCGATGCCCTCGGCCGCTGGAAGCCGGCGGCGCAGACGGGCCGCGTCCGCGTGCTGCGGGGCGCGGCGAGCCTGCCCGCGAGCGTGGGCCTCGAGCTCGTCCCCGGCGACCGGATCGT
This sequence comes from uncultured Klebsiella sp., assembly GCA_964359125.1. GTDB lineage: Bacteria > Myxococcota_A > UBA796 > UBA796 > SXON01 > SXON01. The sequence goes on from CAYHRZ010000165.1 coordinate 5,103, forward strand.
CACCGACGACGCCCGAGCGCGGGTGCGCCTTGGCGGCGGACAAGACATCAGCGTGGCCGAGCACAGCGACGTCGAGGTGGGCGAGCGCAGCGTCCTGCAGCGGCTGGGCGAGGCCTACTACCGCGTCCGCGGCGCCTTCTCCGTGTCGTACGGTAGCGTGCAGACGGCCGTGGAGGGCACGGAGTTCGGGGTCGTGGTAGGCGAGTTGACGGTCGTCTCCGTCGCCGAGGGCCGCGTGTCCGTGCGCAATGCCGAAGGCGAGGTGCACCTGCGCCGGGGCCAGGTGGCTGAGGTCGCGCAGGCAGGGGCCCCCGCCCCGCCCACCTTCGACCCGGGCGTGGCGCGGGCGGCGATCGGCAAGACGTTCCGCCGGGCCGGACCCTCCCTGCAGGCCGGCGCGCTGCTCAGCGGCGGCTTCGCCAATGGCGGCGGCGCCATCGAGGGGCGCCTCTTCGCGAGGGTCCTGCTCTTCCCCGGTCTGCGCCTGGCCATCGACACCGGTGTCGGCTCCGACGGTGCCGAGGAGGGCACCCGCCTGCCCCAGGGCCTGGGGCTGGAGCTCGCCCTCGGCGGGGTGTCGGTCGGGGGCCAACTCGTCACGACCGTGGAGACGTGCAACTTCGAGTGCGGCGGCGCCTACGTGGCACTGCACATCGGCGGCATGGGCTCCGTGCGGTACAGCCTGGCCTTGTCGCGACACTTCTCCCTCGAGGGCGTGATCCGCGCCGGGTACGCCGATGGCGTCGTCGTCGACGGCGCCGCCGGGGTCGGGGTGAGCCTGTGATCGCGCTGCTCCTCGGCGCGTGCACGGTGGTGCTCGTCGACATCCCCTGTGAGGACACCGCGACCTCGCGCTGGTCGGCCATCTCCGCGGGCGGGCTGCACAGCTGCGGCCTGGACCTCGACGGCAACGCGCGGTGCTGGGGTCGAACGGTCGAGGGGCAAGACGACCCTCCCGAGGGCACTTTTTCCGCCATCGCCTCGGGGTACCAATTCAGCTGTGCCGTCGACGCCGACGGGAACCCTTCCTGTTGGGGGGACGGCGACGAGGGGCAGGCGGCCCCCCCCCTGCCCCTGGCCGCGATGGCCCTCGGGGGCGCCCACGGGTGCGGTGTGGGGCTCACCGGCCTCGCGTCGTGCTGGGGCGCCAACGATTTTGGCCAGACGAGCCTGGACGGCGCCCCCGCCATCGCCATCGCCGCGGGATCCCTCGACAGTTGCCGCCTCGACGCCGCCGGCATCCCCCACTGCGCCCTGGGCACCCCGGCGCTTGGGGCCGTGCCCGACACCGCGATGGTGGCGCTCGAGTTGGGCCTGACCGCCGCCTGCGGCCTGACCGCCGAGGGCGCGCTGGCTTGCTGGGGCGAGGGCGACGCCGCGTCGCCCCCCGCCGGCGCCCTGGTCTACACCGACGTGGCCGCCGGCGCCGACTTTGCTTGCGCCCTCGACAGCGACGGCCAGGTCAGTTGTTGGGGCAATGACGAGGTCGGGCAGGCATCGCCGCCCAGCGGGCGCTTCGTCGCCCTCGATGCGGACGCGAACGGCCGCCATGCCTGCGCGCTAGCCGACGATGCGACCGCCACCTGTTGGGGCCTGGACACCGAGGGGCAGATCGATGTCCCGTAGTCATGGAGATGCGCGATGATGATCCTCCTGCTCGCCTGCTCGGGCGGCGACGACGCGCTCGACAGCGCCCTCTGCGCCGACGAGGCCTGGTTCTACTACGATGCCGACGGCGACGGCTACGGCAACGTGGACCAGCCGACCATGGCCTGCTCCGCGCCTGCCGGCTACCGCGTGGACTACGGTGACTGTGACGACCTCGATCCAGCCACCCACCCCGGAGCGGCGGAAACGTGCAACGGTCGCGACGACGACTGCAACACGCTGGCCGACGACGACGCTACGGACGCCGCGACCTGGTACCCCGACGACGACGCCGACAGTTACGGCACCGCCAGCGGCAGCACGCAGGCCTGCGAGCAACCAACCGGCTTCGTCGACAACGACGACGACACCGACGACACCGACGACACCGTGTTCCCCGGCGCCGTGGAGCGCTGTGACGGCATCGACAACGACGGCGACGGCGAGGTCGACGAGCCGGGCAGCGAGGGCGAGGCCTCGTTCTTCCTGGACGCCGACGGCGACGGCGCGGGCGACGCGAGCCTGTCGGTCACGAGTTGCGCCGCGCCTGAGGGCTACGTCGAGACCAGCGACGACTGCGACGACTACGACGCGTCGACGTACCCCGGCGCCCCCGAGGCCGACTGCACCGACCCGGTGGACCACAACTGCGACGGTTCAGTGGGCTACGCCGACGCCGACCTCGACGCCTACCCCGCCTGCGCTGACTGCGACGACGCCGACGCGTCCCAGTTCCCCGGGGCGACCGAGGTCTGCAACGGGGAGGACGACGACTGCAACGGCGACGACGACGACGACGCCGCCGACGCCAGCACCTGGTACGCCGACGCCGACGCCGACGGATTCGGCGGATCGAGCGGCGAACTGGCCTGTGAGCAGCCGCCCGGCGCCGTGGCCGACAACACCGACTGCGACGACGGCGACGCCGGGGTGGCCCCGGGGGCCGCCGAGACGTGCAACGGCGACGACGACGACTGCGACGGGCAGGTCGACAACGACGCGATCGACGGCACGAGCTCATGGACCGACGCCGATGGCGACGGCTACGGCGACCCGGCCTCGGAAGTGATCGACTGCGACGGCAGCGGCGTCGGGGTCGGCAACGGCGACGACTGCGACGACACCGAGGTCTGGACATTCCCAGGCGCCCCGGAGACCTGCGACGGCACCGACGAGAACTGCGACGGCCAGGTCGACGAGAGTGGCGCGGTGGGCGAGTCGACGTGGTACGCCGATCACGACAGTGACGGCTTCGGGGAGGTGGCGACCACCAGCCTCGGCTGCGACGCACCGGCCGGTTACGTCGCCGACGGCACCGACTGTGACGACTACGACGCAGGCACGAACCCCGGCGCCAACGAGACGTGTGACGGCGAAGACGACGACTGCGACGGCGAGGTCGACGAGGACGAGGCCAGCGACGCCCCGACCTGGTACCTGGACCTCGACGCCGACGGCTACGGCGGGCTCACCGGCAGCCTGGTCGCCTGCGCTGCACCGAGCGGCTACGCGGCGACCGGCGACGACTGCGACGACAACGACGCGTTCGCCTACCCTGGCGCCGAGGAGCTGTGCGACGGCAAGGCCACCGACTGCGCCGACTCGGGCTGGACCACCGACGCCGGGATCGTCTCCTTCTTCAGCGACGCCGACGAGGCGTGGACGGACTGGACCGACCTCTTCGCCACCGGCACCGTCGCGTCACCGGTGGCGATCGACGTCACCGAGGACGGCCAACTCAACGTCTGCCCAGGAACTTGGTACGTGTCGGTGACGGTCGACGACTACCTCGTCGCCAGCGTCGTCGGTCCGGAGGGCGCCGCCAGCACAGTCCTCGACGGCGGCGGCTCTAGCCGAGTGATGCAAACCGGAGGAGGCGGCACAGTAGCCCTGGAAGGCATCACCCTCCGCGATGGCTACGCGAATTACGGCGGCGGCCTCTACGCTTCCAGCTACTACAGCACGCTCACCGTCACCGACTGCATCTTCTCCGGCAACGAGGCCTACTCCGACGGCGGCGCGGCGTTTCTCTCCAACCAGTCGGAGACCTACACCTTCACGAGGGTCGTCTTCGAGAACAACAACGCGGGCAGCCGAGGCGGCGGGATTTGCATCGGGTGTACCGGCGGCGGCTACTCCATCCTCAACCTCGTCGACAGCGAGTTCACCGGGAACACTGCGCCCTACGGAGGGGGAACCTACACGCTCTACGACGTCGACGTGGTGGCCTCGGGCGTCGAGGGTTCGGGGAACGACGCCACCTTGCGGGGCGGGGTATTTGCCATCGCGAACGGGAGCACGCTGGAGGTGACCGACTCGAGTTTCCACGACAACGAGGCCGCCAACGGCGCCGTGCTCTGGGTGTCGGCCTCGTCGGCCACCTTCGACGGCTCGGCCCTGTTCGACAACGTCTCGTACGGCAGCGGCGGTGCCATCTACGCCTATTCTTCGTCGTCCGGGCAGAGCGTGTGGATCGTCGACTCCGCCCTCTACGACAACGTGGCCTACGGCTCCGGTGGCGGGGGCATGTTCGACGCCACCGGCCTGTACTGCACCGGGAATACCACCTCCGACACCGCCGGCGTGTTCGGCAACGAGGCGATCGGCGGTGACGGCGACGACATCTACCTCTCGGGTGCCAGCACGTTCTACGCCACCGACTGCGACCTCGCCGACCCGTCCGACAGCACGAGCGGCGAGGTGTACAGCGGCTACACGGACACCAACTACAGCTACGATACCGATGCCACGTTCCAGTGCGACTCGGCGGGCTGCCTGTGATCGCCCTGCTTCTCCTCGGATGCCCGGAGGGGCTCGACAGTGGGCTGGTCGAGCCGTGCGACGATCCCCACTACGCCTTCGTCGATGCCGACGACGACGGCCACGGCGACCCCTCCACCGCTACTCTCGCCTGCGGCGACGCGGGCGGGGCCGTGCGCGTCGCGGGCGACTGTGACGACGGTGACGCGGCGATTTTCCCCGGGGCCGACGAGCGTTGTAACGAGCGCGACGACGATTGCGATGGCGAGCAGGACGAGGCCGCCATCGACGCGACGACCTGGTACACCGACGGCGACGGCGACGGCCACGGCGACGGCGAGGCCGCCTACGGCTGCGTGCCGCCCGACGGATCCTCGGCCACGGCAGACGACCCCGACGACGACGACGCCAGCACCTTCCCGGGGGCAACCGAGGTGTGCGACGGCGTCG
>CAYHRZ010000166.1:0-9916 GCA_964359125.1 uncultured Klebsiella sp.
ATCTTCGCCGACGAGACGCGGGTGCTCATCCGCGCCGAAGTGGCCGAGCAGTTCTTCACCGCGGCCTCGCAACCGGACCGGCAGGACCCGCGCGTGCGGATCGCGCTGGCCTGAGGGCGCTCAGCGCGCTTGCAACATCCGCGCGAAGCTGTCGCCGCCCTCGCCCTCGCCGAAGGGGCAGCGGATGGTGTCGCCGGGGCCCACCACGACCACGTCGCGCCCGTCGGTGGTGACCGACTCGATCTCGGCCAGCGAGATGGATTGTCCGCCATCCTGGGACAGGCGCAGCACCTCGCCGCCGCTGATGGCGCAGGCGTAGTGCCCGGTGAGCACCTCGGCGTGGAAGGCGTCGGGCACCTCGCCCTCGGCGACGAGGCCCGCGTCGCGCATCGGGCGCAGCACCGCCGGGTCCACCACGCCGCCGTAGGAAAGTCGCGTGGGGGCCGTGGCCGACGAACCCGCGAAGAGCGAACCCCACGACACGACCACGCCGACCACCCCCACCGAGAAGATGAGGCCCAGCACCGTGACGTAGGCGGCCAGGCCGCACCCGGGGAGGCGTTCGCGGGGGGGAGCTTCGTCCATGGGCGGCGGCGGTTATCCCGCGGGCATGCGCGTGCGCTCGGTGTTGTGCGTGGGTGGTTCCGACAGCGGCGGCGGGGCGGGGATCCAGGGCGACCTCAAGACCCTCGCCGACCACCGCGTGTACGGGTGCAGCGTCGTCACCGCCGTCACCGCGCAGAACACGCACGGGATCTCGGCACTGGAGGCCGTGTCGGCGGCGATGGTGCGCGCACAGCTGGCGGCGGTCTTCGACGACTTCACGATCCACGCGGTGAAGACCGGCATGCTGGCGAACGCCGCCGTGGTCAACGCCGTCTGTGACGTCTTGGAGGCGCTCCCGAGCCAACCACCGCTGGTGGTGGACCCGGTTCTGCTGGCTACCGACGGGACGTCGCTGCTCGACACGGCGGGCGTCGAGGCTCTGGGTCGGCTCTTTCGCCTCGCCACGCTGGCCACCCCAAACCTGGCGGAACACGTGGCCCTGGTGTTCCCGCCGGGGCTGGCGCTCTTGTCGAAGGGGGGCCACGCCGAGGGAAGGGTGGTGGAGGACCGTTTGATACATGGTGGTTGTATCACGGTGTATCATCACCGACGCGTAGCGACGAAGAACACCCATGGCACCGGTTGTACGCTGGCATCTGCGGTGGCCGCGCGCCTGGCACTGGGCGACGATCTCGAGCCGGCCTGCCGACGAGCCGTGCGCTATGTATCAGGGCTCGTGTTGCGCTCCCGCGACAGCGTCGGCGGGGGCAACGGCCCACTGCTGCACGGCCTCCGCCACCGCTGAGGCGAAGTCGGGGAAGCGGCGCACGCGCCCCCGAGGTTGCCACTCGGCCATGCACGGGTGGGTGACGACGAGGAGCACGCGTACGCCGGTGGCGTGGTCGTAGAGCACGTAGAAGCCTTCCTCTCGCGCGCCCGGCTCACCCACCATGTACATCTCGCGGGTACGCTCGGGATCCACCCTCAGCTGGCCGCGGGGATCCAGCGTGAAGATCGCCGGGGGCCCGGACTGGAAGAGCGCCTCGTCGTAGGTCGACGCGAAGCGCATCAGGAGTCCGGCGACACGCGGATCACGTGCGCGACCAGTCCGACCAGCAGCAAGAGGGTGAGCAGGCCCAGGGTGGCGCTCAGGAACATGGGACCCCTACTTCACGCTCTGCCGCATCGACGCGGGGCACTCGGGGACGATGCTCACCCGGTAGTACCCCACCTCGTCGAGCCAGAACTCCCCCTCGAAGGGCCACTCCTGCCAGCCCTTGCGGATGCGCTCCTTGCGCTCGACCGTCTTGGCGGCCTCGAGCAGCTTGCCCTGCGCCGCCGACTGCTCGTAGAGCTGGGTCTTCATGCGCAGGATGTCGAGCACGAAGATGTCGGCGTTGGCGAGCATCTCGGCCAGCTCCCGCCCCTGTGTTTCGAAGCGGGCCTTCACCCGGCCGCCCTCGCCGTCGACCAGCGCCTGTCTGCGGTCCGCCAACCAGCTGCGCGCCTTCTCGGTGAAGGGGTTCGCGGCCACCGCCTTCATGCGCTTGAGCTCGTCTTCCGCCGACTGGACGGCCACCACCGACTGGCGGAACCGCTCTTCCTCCCGCCACGGACGCCAGATCATCTCCGGCAGGTCGGTGGCCCTCCCGCTCTCCATGTAGGCGCGGGCGGCGGTGAACGTGTCGGCGTTGGACCTGCTGGCCCAGGCCGAGAGGGCCTGGTGGACCGGGCCGTACTTCTCCTTGAAGTGCTCGATCTGCGTGCCCGACTCGGGGAACTTGCAGATGAGGAACATCGAGTAGATGCGGAGCTGGTCCGCCTCGGGGAAGTACCAGGACTCGAAGAAGGCGGTGTCGAAGGGGAGCAGTTGCCCGAGGGTCCCGTTGAAGTCGTCGATGCGGAAGTGGGCCCAGGCCCGCTCGAACTGGGCCTGGGGCCAGAAGTCGCTGCCGCGCGACACGCGGGAGTAGGCCTCGATCGACCGGGGGTAGTTCCCGGCGCCGTACCACGTGCGGGCGAGGTTGAGCTGTAGGCTGTCGTGCCAGCGCGCGTCGCGGTCGCGGCCCGTCTTCGCCGCCGCCTCGAACGCGGTGAGCGCCGCCTCGTGTCGCGACTGCTGGTTGAGGACGATGCCCTCCAGCACCTTGGCGTCGGGGTACAGCGGGTCCCCCTCCTTGACCATCTTGAGCACCGCCGAGGCCGTGCCCCACTGTCCCTTGCGAACCTGCTCTTTCGCCGCGAGGTAGGCCATTTGCCCGCGCACGTCCTCCGTGCGGGCCAGGCCGAGGTTGCCGGCGAAGGGTCGCTCCAGGATGGCGATGTCCCCCACCTTCGTGGCCAACTCCATGGCCTGGGGGACGCGCTTGCTGACTTCCTCGATGTTGGTGTCGGAGGCGGTCTCGAAGGCCTTGGCGTAGGCGCAGAGCGCCGCGTACGGGAGCGACAACTCGCCGAGGATGTCGCCCAACCGCGCGTAGGCCTCGCCGTGGAACTCCGCGAGCGATGGGTCGTCGGTGATCGCCGCGAGGGCGTCGGCGGCGCGGGTCTTGCTGCCGGCGGCAAGCTCGGACTCGTAGGTCGCGAAAGCCGTGCTGCGGAGCTTGGCTTCCTTCTTCGTGAGCTCGGCGGGCTCGGCCGCCGAGGGTTTCTCAGGCTCCTTCTCGGCCTTGCCCTTCTTCGCCGCCGCTGCCGGGCTGGCCGCGAGGAGCAGGAGGAGCGGGATCCAGCGGGCAATCACTTCGTCTCCCCCAAGAGGACACCGATGCCCGCGGTCAACGCCACGTTCTGCTTGAAGCCCCAGGTGGCCGACTGCGCGCGGTACTCGAGGAGCATGCTGTCGCGCAGCTCCAGGCGCATCATGGCCGTCTTGGACAAGAACAGCCTCGTCCCGACACCGAGCGGCAGCGTAGGCGCGATGGCGATGTCGGCCTCGGGCAACATCGACTGCTCCACCGTGACCCCGGCGCCGCCGAGCACGTACACGTCGTGGTGCACGATGCGCCCCCCGCCGAGGTTCAACTTGGCGTAGACCGGCGTGTACTGGATGCTCGCCTCGGCGCTGGCGAGGTAGCGGTAGGCCTCTACGGCCACGCCGTAGCTGGGGCCTTCCAACTCGGTGTACACCGCGCTGGGGAAGCCGTCGCCGACGCCGAGTTGCACCTCGGCAGCCATCGTCTCGCTGATGTGCTGGGCCCCCGTGAGCGCCAGTTGGGGCGCCACGGTGTAGCCGTCGAAGGGCATCACCCCGAGGTGGGCGCCCAGTTCCATCCTGTCTTCCTTCTGGAACAGCATCTTCTGGACCACCTTGACCTCGGTGTTCTTCAAGACGCCGATGTCGAGGGTGTCTTTGCCCACGCCCTCGGCCGCGAGGGCGAGCGTGGTCATCATCGTAAGCATGGAGTCAGGTTCCTCGGCTCAGATAGGGAGTTCGCGCGGGGTGCCGCCCAGCGGCCGGTAGTAGATCCGCACGTCGGCGTTGTAGTCGGGGATGGCGGCGCCCTGGAAGCTCACCGCGTTCTCGGCGGCGTCGTACACCCAGCCGTCGGACCACACCGCCGTGTTGTTCTCGACGGTGCCCTCCAACAACTCGGAGGCCTCGACCACGACATCGTCGACGTACACGCGAATCGTCGCCACGTCGGGAATGCTCTGCAACGGGAAATTCGTGAGCTGGTTGTTAAGTAGTTGGCCTAGCTCGGTGAGGTTCTGTCCCCAGTCGGTGGGGGTGCAGTCGTCGTCGATCGCGGTGAGGTCGATGTACACCCCGCGCGTCTCGCTGGCCGCCGACTGGTAGCGCTCCACGCCCCATGTCTGCGCGCTGTCGAGGCAGGAGCCGTCGCGGTCGTGGTAGGCGGGGCCGATCACCGCGAAACGAACCACGTTGGGGAACTGGTCGAAGATCTCGAGGTAGGGCGTGATGTCGGGGTCGGTGTTGGCCAGGCGTCGCGAGCCGTCGCCCTCGTCGCTGACGATGACGATGACCGTGTTGGCGCCGGGGCGGATCATGCCCTCGTTGCTCATGGTGTCGCCGGGGACCAGCGGAGAGTCTTCCGCGAAGCACGCCTCCGGGGGGTCCTCGACGCCGCGGCAGACGGCATCGAGCGCCGCTTCCAGTCCCTCCTCGTTGCCCGCGCCCTCCTCGGTGACCCAAGAGTCGCCGCCGCAGAGGCAGGTCAGGTACTCCCGGGGAATCTCCTTCCCGGAGGGGAGGGGACAGCTGCCGTCGTCGCCCGGCACGTAGCTGGTGTCGGAGGGGATGTCGGAATCCTTCCAGTAGACCGTGTCGCAGAGCAACTGCTCGCGGAACAACTCGCCCACGTTGGCATCGCCGCGCTTGAGCACCGTGCCGGTGAGCGTGCCCGACTCGCCGGGGTCCACCGAGCCGGTGCCCGCCGCGCCGTAGTCGGCGGTGGTGGTGGTGATGGCGAGTTGGTAGTCGATGATGCCGCCGGTGCCGGTGGACTCTCTCACGTAGTTGTCGACCGCGTCGCCGAGGGTGGCACGGGGCACGTCGGATCCCTCGGCGCTCGTCAGCACGTTCAGGAAGGTGTCGAAGTTCAGCGCCAGCGCGCTCGACTCTTCCTTCATCGACCCGGAGGTGTCGATGACGAATATGATGTCGGCGTTGTTGTTGTAGGTGGCCTGCTCGAAACCGGTGACGCGGAACAGCTCGTAGCTGTTGCACCCGGAAAGTATGAGAATCGATGCCGCGAGCATGCGCGCTCCCGTGAACGGGGCATCCTACCGCCTTGCCCGGCGGCGCGGCAACCACGACGCCGTGGCGGTGCTGTCGGTCACATCTTCTTGACGATGCTGTTGACGGAGTTGAAGGTGGCGTTGACCTGCGTGTGGATGCGCAGTCCCTTCTTGCGGTGGAACTTCAGCAGCTCGGACCAGATGTTGGTGATCTCCCCGCGGACCTGCGCGTAGGCGCGGGCCTCGATGAGCGACTGGAGTTTCTCGACCGCTTCGGGAATCTCCTGGCCCGCGTAGCAGTCGACGATCTTCTGGACCGTCTCCACCAGTTGCGCGTGCATGGGGTGCTCGGCCTCGCCGCCCTGCCCCCCGGTGGGGGTTGCGCCGGTGTGCTGCGGGATCACGACGGCGGCGGGCTCCGACACCGGGTCCGACTCCACCTCGACGACGGCCGCGCTCGGCTCGGGCGGCGCGGAAGCGGGGTCGGCCTCGTACTCCACCACCTCGCCCACCTCCTCGTCGTTGGCGGGCTCCTCCTCGGCCGGCTGGTCTGCTGCTGGCGCGTCGGCCGGCTCCGAGGGCTCGGCCTCGCCCGCCGCGACGGCCTCCTCCGCCTCGCCCGCCTCGACCTCATCATCCTCCTCGACGGCCTCCACCGTCACCGCCGGGGGTTCGACCCGCCCCGCGGACTCCAGACGGACTTGGGCCACGGCACCGCCGCCGGTGTCGGGATCCTCGTCGACGGTGCCGACCTCCTCCGCCTCCTCCTGGGCGCCGCCGCCCGCTGCCTCGGCGGGCACCGGCTCCGCAGGCGCCTTGTCGTCGTGGTCGCCCTGGTCGCCCTGGTCGCCCTGGTCGCCCTGGTCGGCAGGGTCGTCAGGGGTGGCGGCGGCGTCCGCAGCGGCCACGGGCGGCGGCGCGGCGGGCGCCGGGGCGGCGACGGCCTCGCCGAGGGGGACGAGGCCCCGGTCGGCGAGGAACGCGTCGGGGTCGCCCACCAGGCCGGCGTAGTCGGCCAGCCGGAAGCAGCCCTTCAACGCATTCGGGCCCAGCTCGTTCTGGGACTCGATCACCGTGACGCGGCCGCCGGTGTTGGGGTCGAGGTCCACGCGGGGGGCGATCACCGCGTCGACGGTGATCCGCGCCGCGCCGATGGCGACGCGCCGGCTGCCCTGGATCCCGCGGGCGGTGAGGGTGGCACCGCGTAGGTTGAGTTCTCCGGCGCGCAGCGTGCCCGCGGTGGCGGGACCGAGCAGCGTGACCGTGCCGCCGGCGGTGACGTCGGCGAGCGTGGCCGCGCCGCCCACGACGAGCCCGCCGCCGGCCTCGAGGTTCGCCGCAGTCAGCGCGCCGTCGGCCGAGAGGTCCCCGCCCACGCGCGTGGGGCCCACGGTGGCGTCGCCCGCCAGGTGCACGCTGCCACCGGCCTGGACGCTCCCTAGCCGGGCGGTGCCCGCCACGCTGACGTCGCGACCGGCCACCAAGCTCTCGACCGTCGCGTCGCCCACGAACCGCGCCGACGCGGCGGCGCTGACGTGGCTGGCGTTGACGTTGCCGTGCAGTTCGACGCTCCCCTCGGCCGAGACGATGCGCTTGAGCAGCCGCCCGCCGAAGTCGGTGTGCAGGACGACGTCGCCCGCGTTCTCGATGGTGACGCCGTCGTCCTCGACGAGGAAGACGACGCCCTCGGGGACGACGAAGGGCTTGGGCATGGGAACTCCGGCTGGCAGGGAACGGGCGGCGCGATCGTAAGAGCCGGGTAGCCGGCGCGTCAACTGCCGAGGGCTTGCGGATAGCAGTCGCCGATGGTGCCCTGGCTGTCAACGCGGTGGACGGAGGCGCTGGCGGCGGCGGCGGCGGGTCTGGCGGCGGCGATCGTGGCGGTGGTAGGCGGCCCCCCGTTCGACGTGCCGGTCGGCTTCGACGTGGCGCTCTGGGCCGACGGCGCCCTCGACGCGCGCTGGGGCCAGCCCGTGCTGGTGCCGTCCCTCTACCCGAGGCTGTGCGCCCTGGTGACCGGCGTCGGCATCGGCGAGTCGGGCAGGGTCCTGGGGACGGTGGCGGTCACTGTCCTGCCACCCTGCTGCTGGTGGATCGCGCGCCGCCTCGGGGCTTCGGCCACGGCGGCCGTGCTGGCGGCGTGGTTCGTGGCCCTGTCGCCGGATCTCGTCGCCAGCGGTGCCATGTTCGGCCCCGACGCGCTCGCGGCGCTGGTCTACACGCTGTGGCTGGGGGCGGTGCTCGGCCTCGACGCGGTGCTCCCCCTGGCGCTGACGACGGCGCTGGCCCTGGCGAGCCGGGAGCCGGCGCTGCCGCTGGCGCCGATCCTGGCCCTGGTGCTCGGGTGGCGGGGTCGGCGGCGCGCGGCCGCCGGGGTGCTCCTGGGCCTGGGGCTCTCGGCGTTCGCGGGCCTGGCCGTCCCGACGTCGTGGGTGGAGGCCTTCCCCGCGGTTCACAAGTTCGCACCGGTCTTGTCCGACGTCGTCCGCGGGGGGAGCGGCGAGTACCTGCTCGACGTCACGGCGGCGGTGTGGGGCCCCTTCCCCGGGGCGGAGTCGGCCGTTCGCGCCGCCTACGCCGCCCGGGCCGGCGACCTCGGTCCCGCCGGCCGCGTGTCGTTCAACACCCTCCACGGGCTGGTGGCCCACGCCGACCTGTGGGCGTGGGCCGCCCTGGCCCTGGTCGGCGCTTGGCATCGCCGGGAGCGGTGGCTGCTGTTCACCGCCCTGCTCCCGCTCCTGGGCACGCTGTTGGCGTGGTCGCAGCGCCGGCACTTCCTGCCGTTCTTCGGGGTGGAGGCGATCGCGCTGGCCTGGCTGTTCGACCGCTGGCCGCGGGCCCGCTGGGCCCTGCTCGCCGGCGCCCTGGCGAGCGGGTTGGTGCTGCCCGCCGCGCTGTCGTGGGCCCGTGCCCGCGCTGCGAACGACGCCTCGGTGGCGGAGGCGGGCCACGCGGCGCGCGCGCACAGCCGCTGGGACGACTTCGTCGCCCTGGCCCCGGGCACCCGGGTGGACCCGGTCTTGCTGGCCACCGCCGAGCGGCCAGTGGCGCCCCGGGGCCTGCTCGACGGTGCCCTGCGCTGGCGGGTGGTCGCGGTGGGCGCCTCGCCGGGGCCGGGCTGGGAGCAGGTTCACCCGGGGGTGTTCGTCTACGAGCCTGCGGCCGAGGGTCGCGACTGCCTGCGCGGGACCGTCGCTGGCGTCGTCGGTTTTGGCCTCGTGCCCGGCGACAACGGCCAGCACAGCAGGGTGACGCCGGGCGACTGCGCGGGCTCCTAGGGCGGGCTCCTAGGGCGGGCGCTCGTCGAGGAGCCCCACCCCGCGGGGTGCCGCCGGCGGCTAGTCTTCGTCGGGGAGCGGTTGCGGGCCCGCGACGATCCCGTCGAGGTCGGGGTCCCCCTCGCTCTGGGGCCGGTTGGCCTTGTCGAGCTTGCGCTGGGCCCGGAGGGCGGCCTTGTCGCGCGCGCGTTCGCTGAGGTTCAACTCGCGCTGGCGCTTGGCGTGCGTGGTGGGAGAACGGCCCATGGTGACTCCGATGGGGGGGCTTCTAGCCGACGGCGGCCCCTGTGCCCACATCGAGAACGCTCCGAGCCCCCGAGTCAGTACGGCCGCTCGCCCACCCAGTTCCCCGGTGGGTCGTAGCGGCACGCCCAGATCACGGCGCCGCTGTCGCACGTGCCCTTCCCGCACCCCAGCACCTCGCTGTCGGCCCACACCACCTGCGTGTAGTGCCCGCAGGCCTTGCCCCGGTCGCAGCGGTTGCTGTCGTAGTCGTAGAACGCTTCTTCGCTGGCCCAGCCCTCCACCACCTCGGCGGGGGAGGGGTCGTAGGAGGACCACCACAAGTTCTCGCCGTAGTCGCCCTGGTCCTCGTGCTCGAAGGCGCAGTCGTCGTCGGCCAGCGACGTTGCCCACGCCAGGGCGGAGCGCTCCACGTCGGCATCGTACGCCAGCGGCGGCACGCCGACTTCGTCCCGCACCGCGTTGTGCGCCGCGAGGAAGGCCTCGGCGTCGCCCTCGGGGGTGGGGGTGCCGGCGTCGCTCGTGTCGTCGCCCTCGTCGCTCCCAAACTCCAGCGGCCCGGCACACGCGAGGCACGCAGCGGCAAGGGCGGAGGCGGCGAGGCGGGTCACGGGTGGAACTAGGCCGAGGCCGCGTCGGGGAAGGTGAAGGCCGGCGCGCCGTCGACGAGGTCCACCCGGACCTTCCCGCCCTTGGCCAGCCGCCCGTAGAGCAACTCCTGCGCCAGCGGCTTCTTGAGGTGCTCGTGCAGCACCCGCCCCATCTCCCTAGCGCCCATCTCCGGCTTGTAGCCCTTCTCGGCCAGCCACTCGCGCAGGTCGTTGCTGATCTCGAGGGTGACGTTGCGCGCCTGGAGCTGGGCGCTGAGCTCGCGCACGAACTTGTCGACCACCTGGAGGATGACCGGACGCGGCAGCGAGTTGAAGATGACGCTGGCGTCGAGACGGTTGCGGAACTCCGGCGGGAAGACCCGGCCCAGCGCCTCGGCCACGCGCCCCGCCGTGCCCTCCACGCCGAACCCCATGCCGGCCTTGCCGCCCTCCCGCGCGCCGGCGTTGGTGGTGAGGATCAGCACCACGTTGCGGAAGTCGGCCTTCTTGCCGTTGTTGTCGGTCAGGGTGGCGTTGTCCATGACCTGGAGGAGGATGTTG
>CAYHRZ010000167.1:0-9886 GCA_964359125.1 uncultured Klebsiella sp.
GATCTGGCGGCAGTCGCCGCGCCCGTGGCCGCTCCTCCCGCCCCGGTTGCTCCGGCCGAGGCGGCCCCTCCGCCCGAGCCGCCCCCCGCCGAGGCCCGCCGCCGCAAGCCGGCGCGGCTACGCTTGCACTACCGCTACGCCGAGCCCTTCGTGCAGGAGTACCGCCTGAACCTCAAGCGCGGCGGTACCTTCATCAAGACCGAGAAGCCGCTCGCGATGGGGCGGGAATGCGTGTTCGAGATCGACGCGCCGGGCCTGGTGGAGCCGCTGGTTTTCGATGGCGTCGTCACCGGCGTGCACACGGGCGAGGGCGGCGAGTCGGCAGGGATGGACGTCGAGTACCGGATGGACGCCGACACCCGGCGACGGGTGCAAGCGGCAATCGACCGCCTGTAGCTCACGGTGGAACAGCCCGATCCCGACGACCCGTCGGAAGTGACGGTCGACCGTTTGGCGGGGGAGTGGCGCATCCACCAACTCCGACGCGGCCACCGGTTCTCCGCCGACGACCTGTTCACCGCGTGGGTGGCGAGCGGCGTGTGTCCCGGCGCCGGGGTGTACGCCGACATCGGCGCGGGCATCGGCTCGGTGGGCCTGATGACGCTGTGGAAGTTGTCCCCCGGGGCCCGCCTCGTGGCGGTCGAGGCGCAGGAGGTCAGTCACCGGCTGATGCGCCGGACCGTGGGCCTCAACGGTCTCGGCGACCGCGTGGAGTGCCGCCTGGGGGACTTGCGCGACCCGGCGGTGATCCCCGAGCGGGACCACTTCGACCTCGTCACCGGCTCTCCGCCCTACGTCCCGCTGGGGAAGGGCGTGGTGTCTCCCATCGAGCAGCGCGCCGGGGCGCGGATGGAGCTGCGGGGGAGCATCTTCGACTACGCCGCGACCGGCGCGCGCATCGTGCGCCCGGGTGGCTGGCTCGTGCTCTGCTTCGTGGCGGCCGATCCCAGGGGCGAGGCCGCGATCGCCGCGGCGGGACTCCACCTCCGGGTGCGCCAGGACGTGATTTTCCGGGGGGGACAGGCCCCGCTGGTGACGGTCCTGGCCGCCACGCGGGAACCCGGGCCTTGCGACCGCCGCGAGCCCTTCCCCATCCGTGGACCGGACGGGGAGTGGACGGAAGTGTACTTCGCGATGCGGCGCGAGATGGGCACCGAGGTGTACCGGGCGGGGAGCGCCCCCGGGGCCTAGTCCGCGAAGTCGGCGGTGCTCGGCGGGAAGAAGCCCAGCCCGTGGCCAACCGCCAGGAGGCGCTGCACGCCCGCGACGCCGTCGTCGCCCATGTCGAGGGTGTCGGCGTTCGCGTACATGTGCAGGTACTGGCTCAGCCGCTCTCGGCTCGAGAGCGACACCCCGCGCGCTGCCAGCCAGTCCATCGCGGCATCACGGTTATCGAGGGCGTGGGCGATGGAGTCGCGGACGGTGTCGCTCACGCGGGCGATGACGGCCGGGCCGAGCGAGCGTCGTACGACGTTGCCGCCGAGGGGGAGGGGAAGGCCGGTGCGCGCCAACCACGCCTCGCCGATGTCGAGTCGCGACACGCACCCCTCGTCGGCGAAGGTGAGCCGTCCCTCGTGGATCAACAGGGCCGCGTCGACTTCACCCCGGTGGAGGGCGTCGAAGGTGAGGCGGTACGGGACGATGGGCACCACCACCGGCGTGAACTCGGGGAGCAGCCAGCGGAGGACCATGTAGGCGGTGGTCGTGAGGCCCGGGACGGCGATGCGCAGCCCGGGCAGTGGCCGCTCGTCGCCGTCGCGCTGCACCACCACCGGTCCGTAACCACGCCCCACGCTGGCCCCGTGTCGGAAGAGCTGGTAGTGCGTCGCGACTCGTGGGTAGTGGGCCACGGAGATGGCGTTGACGTCGGCGCCGTCGCCACTGGCCATGCGATTGAGGGCGTCGGTGTCGGCGGTGCGCACCTCGAAGTCGAGGCCCCGGTTGTCGACCAGCCCCTCCATGATGCCGCGGAACATGAACAGGTCGTCCGGGTCCGGCGAGATGGCCGCGCGGACGAGCACTCAGCTGCCGCCCGGCTCGTCGTCGACTTCCACCTCGACCTGCTCGCTCACCAGTCGCACGTTGGCCTGGCGCAGCCGGTGCCCGAGCACCCGCAGCAGCTTCCAGAGGATGGTCGTGCCCAGCCCGGGCTCCGCGATGCAGAAGTCGCGGAGCGCCTCGGTGGAGATGCTCACCGCGCTCCCGAAACTCACGGCGACCACGGTCGCCGACCGCGGGAGGCGGTCCACCAGCGCCAACTCGCCGAAGTGCTCGTTGGCCCCGAGGCGTGCTAGTTCGACCCCGCCGGCGATCACCGCCACCTCGCCCTCGGTGACGATGTACATGCTGCTACCCGGCTCCCCCTCGACGACCAGCGTTTCACCAGGGGCGAACCAGTGTTCTTCCATGATGCGTGCCACCTGGAGCCGAGCCGCGTAGGGCATGTCCTGGAAGAGGAACAACTGCTCCAGCGTGCGGGCCCGGACCACCGCCTCGTCGGTGCGGGGGCTGCCGAGGGGCTCGACCACGACCACCGTGACGTTGTCGGGGCCACCCCGGTCCAACGCGGCCTCGATGAGGCCGTCGACCGCGCCGGACGGGTCGCGTTCCCCGATGAACTGCAACATTCGCTCGGGGGCCACCACGTCGGAGCAGCCGTCGCTACACAGCAGGATGCGGTCCCCGGGCAACAGGTCGAAGGAGCCCAACGACGGTTGCACCGTCGGGTACAGACCAAGCGCCCGGGTGATGACGTGGCGGTGTCGCGAGGCGCGAGCCTCGGCCCAGGTCATTTTTCCGCTGCGGACCAGCTCGTTGACCATCGAGTGATCCTCGGTCAACTGCCGGATTTCCCCCTCGCGAACCAGGTACGACCGGCTGTCGCCCACGTGGGCCAGGAAGGCGGCGCCGCCGCCGATGGCCACCGCGACCAGCGTGGTGGTCATGCCTTTCTTGCCCTCGGCCTCGGCCGCCTCGTAGATACGCCGGGTGCTGAGCTGGCAGATGCCGTCGAGCTCGGTGAGCACGGCGTTCCGCGTGTCGATGCTGCGCTCGCGGGCGTACTCCTCGAGCCGACGCTGGAGGTCCCCTGCCTTGTCGGCGAAGGTCTCCACGCACATGGCGCTGGCCACCTCGCCCGACGCGCGCCCGCCCACGCCGTCGGCGACCAGGAAGAGCCCCGCCTCGGGGAGCGTGAGGTGGTTGTCTTCGTTGTGCTCGCGCTTCTTGCCAACGTCGGTGCGCGCGGCCCAGCGGGGGTTCATCGACCGTTTCCTATCACGGGCCCCGGCGACAGAGCGGCGCCGTGCAGGAACAGCGCGATGACGCCCTCGAGCACTGGGGCCAAGGGCATCGCGGGCGCCGCGCTCCAGGCCAGGAGCGCCGAAAAGGTGTTGAGCAGGAAGATATCGGCGAGCAACGCTGGTGGCAGCGGACTCTGAATCTCGCCGAGGACCACCGCCCGCTCGAATCGCGACTCAAGCGCCAAGCGGATGGCCTCTCGTTGGCCGGTGGGGAAGGTGCGGGTGACGGACCGCAGGGCGTGCAGGCCCACGTGCACGAAAATGCGCGGGTCGTCGCGCCACTGCCCGCCGGTGTGCTCGGCGACGGCACGCAGCGTGCTCACGATGGGCGTGTCGGCCGGTAACGACGCGAGCTTGGCCACGAGGTCCGCCACGGCCTCGGCGTAGGCCAACGCGAGCACGTCGTCTTTCGTGGGGAAGTGAAAGTAGAAACTACCGCGGCTGACGCCGGCGAGGGCGACCACGTCTTCGATCTTGGCCTCGTCCACCCCCTCCCGGCGGAACACCTCGATGGCGGCGGCGTACACTCGGCGGCGAGTCTCTTCCCGCTGCACGTCGCGGCGGGTGGGGGCCGTTGACATCTGCTTTACTTACCCAGCTCGCTGGCCTTCTCCAACCGTCCCCGGGCGCTTTCGACGGGGTATCGCTGCGCGTTCTGGGCGAGCTTGGCCTCCACGGCCGCCGCGAGGTCGACGCCGGCGCGGTCGCAGAGAGCAAGCAGGCAGATCAGCACGTCGGCTGCTTCCTCGGCGACCCGGGGCTCGCGGGCGGCCACCGGCGGCTGGGGTCCCTGGTCGCTGGACCAGAGGTACAGCTCCAGCAGCTCGGCGGCCTCCACCGAGAGCGCCATGGCCATGTTGCGCGGGCTGTGGAACTGGGCCCAGTCCCGTTCGGCGTTGAAGTGGCCGACGGCCTCGCGCAGGGTGGCGAGCGTGGTGGTATCGTCGTTCCAGGGCACCTAGGCCTCCTTGGCGAAGCAGACGGCGTGCTCGGGTCGAACGCGGTCGAGTCCCTCGTCCCACCGGGCCACGGACGCACGCGCCACCCGGCGGAGGCCCGAGGCGACGGCGGCCTCGGTGTAGAGGCCGAGGCTGTCGATCGGGCGCTGCCCCACGTTGCCGTCGCCGGTCACCACCACCAGTCGCCCACCGGGGACCAGCGCGCGCGCGGTCACTCGCATCCACTTGAACGTGTCGGCGCGCCAGGCGGCGGTGGCCTCGGCCCGGTCGGCGCGGAAAGCGCGGCGGCTGCCGATCTCTTCGCGCGGGGCCTCGCCGGGGTCGGCGCCGAGCCAGGCCAGCCGCAGTTGTTGCAGGGGCACGTAGTCGTAGACGCCTGGGTACGGCGGGGAGGTGAGGACAAGGCCGAATGCCTCTTTCTCGCGTTGCTCGCGGGCATCCTGGCGGTGGACACGGGCGCGGGTGCCCTCGGGGACGGCCGCGGCGAGCGCTTCGAGTTCGCGGCCGAGCTCCCGGGCGCGCTTGTGGAAGAGAGTGGCGGCGGTCCCGGGCGGGCGGCGTTGTTCGACCCGCCGGTTGCTGGTGTCGCTCTCGCGGTAGCTGGTCTTCACCACGATGCTGGAGAAAACCGCACGCAACATCGGGTCGTTGCCGATCGCCTCGTGCAGGCTGGCCATCTCCACCAGCACGTGCGGCTCGTACCAGTCGAACAGCACCTCCGGGAGGTCGGGCGGCGGGGGCAGGGCACCGCGCTCCATGTCGGCGTGGATCGAGAGGCCCTGCACGCGGGCGCGGTCGGCGGCCTTGCGCGCGGCGGAGCGCATGGCGGTGCGCTCGGCCTCGGTGGTGAGCGCGGTCCGGGTGCGGGCCACCAGCGCCGCGACCGGGGAGATGTCGGTGCCCAGCGCGTCGCGACCCGAGGCGATGGCCTCCACCAGCACGGTACCGCCACCGCAGAAGGGGTCCAGCACCGGCCCCTCGCCGAGGGTGAGCAGCCGGGCCGCGGCGTCCGGGTGCAGCCCGGCCGGGTAGCTGTGGAAAGCATGGGTGAGCCGCTCCACCCGCTCGCGCTGCCGCAGCGCGTCTTCCATCACCCGGGCCAGGGCGTCGTCGCCGTCGCGCACGCCGTCGCCCGCGCGCTGGCTCAGGCGTTGCCGGGCACCCGTGGGTTCGGCCCACTCCGGGGTGCCGGTGCGGGCTCGTCGTTCGCTGCGTCGCTCGGCCATGGGGCGGCCGCTAACCGAGACTGGGGCGCGCGGGTGGCGGCGGGCGGACGGGTTAGTCTCGGATCCCATGGACATCCACGTTTCCTCGGTGATCCG
Source organism: uncultured Klebsiella sp. (assembly GCA_964359125.1). Classification (GTDB taxonomy): domain Bacteria; phylum Myxococcota_A; class UBA796; order UBA796; family SXON01; genus SXON01. The sequence continues at coordinate 5,584 of CAYHRZ010000167.1, forward strand.
TCACCCCCTCGACCGCGTGTTCCTCGCCTACCGCGACGAGCTCTCCCGCATCGCCGCCTACCTGGGGAACGTCAGGGAGATCCGCGTCGAGAAACGCGAGGAGGCGGAGGGCGTGGTCAAATTGCACAACGTGTGGGTGGGCAAGGCGGAGATTCCTAGGTTTGCGCAGGGCATTCTCAAGCCGGAGTCCTTGTGCTGGGACGACTTCGCCGACTGGTACGCGAGCGACAAACACTGCAACTGGCGTCTGAAAACCCGTGTTTTCACCGATGCCGTGAATGCCAGCGGGGAAAACCGCCTCGCCGCCGAGGGCGCGGGCACCCGGGTGACGCTCAAGGGCACGCTCGACATCAACCTCCGCGACATCCCCGGCGTACCGCGGATCCTCGCGGGCACGCTGAAGCCGCAGTTGGAGAGCTTCATCGTGGCGATGATCAAGCCCAACCTGGAGCAGACCAACCAGGCGATTGGCCGCTACCTCGACGCGAACCCGTAGAGAGTCGCGCCGTCGTCGCTGCACCAGGCGGCGCCGGTGGCGAAACAGGGCTCCAGCAAGTCCAGGACGGTGTGTTCGGGGGTGCCGGTCGTCGCGGCCAGTGCCTCCAGCGTCGACGGCGCATCCCGCAGGCGGGTGAGCAGGTCGGCCGCGAGCGGATCCAGCTTGCGGGGCAATGGGTCGCGCCCGGTGAGGGCGAGGTTCACGGCGGCCGGCGTGCCGCGCGTGCGCCGCCACAGTTCCGGGGCCTCGCCGGGATCGCGCCGCCGGGCACGGAGCAACAGGGCCAGGTCCTCGACCGCGAGCGGTGTGGGCCGCAAGTGAACGGCTCCGTTCCGCGCCAACGCGCGGACCGGTGTGCGCGCCCGGACCAGGACCAGCGTGCACTCGCCCCAGCGTTCCAGGGACGTCGCGATGTCGGAGGCGGCGTGGTTGTCGCCGTCGACCACGACGACGCGCGGGTCGCGGTAGGCCACCAGCGCGGCCGCGGCCTCCGCGAGCGACAACTCGGCCACCGGCAAGTGCTCGCGGGCGGCGGCCCGCGCGGCCTCGTCGATCAAGGTCCGGCGCCCGGAGCCGGTCGGGCCGTAGAGCACCACCACCCCGCCCTCGCCGCGAGCCGCGTCGATCACGGCCCGGCGCAGGGTTTCGCGTTCCTCGGCCATCCCCACGACGGGCGACCGGGGCACGGTGATGGTCCCGCCCCGGACGACCGCCGCCAGTTCGCGGGCCGACCGAGGCCGCGCGCTGGCGGTCCACGCGAGCGCCGACAGCGCCGCGTCCTCCAGGCCCACCGGCAGGTCGGGCCGAATGGCACTGGGCGGCAGCGGCAGGTTCGTCGTGGCGGACCATCCCAGCGCTACGGCGGAGCCCCGGTCGTACGGCGGCCGGCCGGTGAGCATCGCGTAGAGCAGGGCGCCCAAGCTGTACACGTCGCCGGCCACGCTGCCATCGGCGCCGCGCAGGCGCTCGGGTGCCACCCAGCCGAGCGCCCCGGCCGCGCCCTTGACGTCGGCCCCGACGTCGATGATCTGCGGACCACCGTGGGAGTCGATGAGCACGTTGGAGGGACTGAGGTCCCCGTGGACCACGCCCGCACGGTGCAGTGCCTCGACGATCTCGGCCAGTTCCAGGAAGCACGCAACCAGCTCGTCGATCTCGCGACCGTGGGACCAACTGGTGATCCGCTGCCCCTCGGCGTAGGCGCGGACGAGCCAGCTGCCGCCCTCGTCGGCGGCGACGAGGCCGGGTACCCGCGGGTGGTCGACCCGTCGCAAGGCCGCGATCTCGGTGGCGAGGGAGCGGTTTGGCGCTGCGATCTTCAGCGCTACCGGGCCTGCGGGCGACTCGGCAAGCCACACCTCTCCCGCCGCGCCGGCGCCCAGTCTTCTCACGCGCGTGAATGCGGGGGGCTCCGTCATGCGTATTCCCGGATAATCCGACCAGAGGAGACCAGCCGATGTTCACCCTGTTGCTCAGCGTTGCTCAACCCGCCCTCGCCGACGACGCCTCCCCCACTGCGTCGTTGGCTGTGGATCCCGTCACCGACGCCGCCGCCGGCAAGAAGAAGGACAAGGACAAGGACGGCAGCAAGTCGAAGGACAAGGGGAAGGACGGAAAGGGGAAGGACAAAGACAAGGACAAGGACACGGACGACAACGAGAAGCGCGGCAAGATTCTGGGTTTCAACTGGGAGCCGTACGTCGAGCCGGGCGGTGGCGTCCAGATCGACACGTCCGGCGGCACGGCCGTCACCGCGGGCGCCGACGTGGGCATCCACTACTACAAGAAGAAGGTCGACGGGAACTTGTACGTCGGCGGCTCCTACCTCACGGGGACAGGTATCTCCGGTTACGACGTCCACCTCGGCAACGAGATCGGCTACCGGGCCGACTACTGGGGCGCTGGCGGCGGCCTGGCGGTCACCTACAATGGTCAAACCAACACCGACACCGGTGAGGACATCCTCGCCCCCGCGCTCGGCGTGATGGTACCGGTCGACATCAAGGTGGGTCCGAAGGAGTTCTACGGCACGGCGGGCGTCACCCCGGCCTGGTACTTCGAAGAGGCTCGCAAGCCCGACGCGGGGGAGGTGCCCCTGGGCGACGAGTTCCAGTGGCGCGTGGGCGCTGGCCTGAAGATCGGCGACTTCAAGGGGGAGCTCGGCTACGCCACGCTCTACACCTCGGCCGGTATCTACAGCACACCCACGATCACCGTCGGCTGGAACCCCTAGGTCCAAGGCGCGCCCAGGACCGGGCCCGGAGGCCCCCCGTGGCAGCGCGATTTATCGCGCCCTGGGCGTCACCCCAGCGCCATCATCGCGTCGAGCGGTCGCTTGGCGGCCAGCCGCAGCGCCTCGTCCATCTCGATGCGCGGCTCCAGGTCGCGCAGCGCCAGGTACATCTTCTCGAGCGTGTTCCGCTTCATGTGCGGGCACTCGTTGCAGGCGCAACTCTCGTCCTGGCCGGGGAGGGGAATCAGCAACTTCCCTGGGGCAACCTTCTGCATCTGGTGGAGGATGCCCGACTCTGTAGCCACGATGAACGCGGGGGCCTCCGTGTGCTTGACGTAGTCGAGCAGGGCACTGGTACTGCCGATGAAGTGGGCTTGGGCGAGCAGGGTGGGCTCGCACTCGGGGTGGGCGATTACGTGGGCCCCCTTGTGTCGCGACACGAGCTCGATGAGCTTCCGCTCGGAGAAGGTCTCGTGGACGATGCAGGTGCCCGGCCACAACACCATGTCGCGACCCGTCCGCTTCGACACCCAGGCCCCGAGGTTGCGGTCGGGCGCGAAGATGATGCGCTCGCTGGCGGGCAGGCTCTGCACCACGCGCTCGGCGTTCGAGGAGGTGCAGATGATGTCGGAAATGGCTTTCACCGCCGCGGAACAGTTGATGTACGACACCACCTTCGCGCCGGGGTGACGGTCTTTGAGGGCTTGCAATCGGGGCGCGGGACAGGCATCGGCCAGGGAACAACCGGCCTGCATGTCGGGGACCACCACGACGCGGCCGGGGTTGAGGATCTTCGCCGTCTCGGCCATGAAGTGCACCCCGCAGAAGAGGATCACGTCGGCGGTGGTCGACTGCGCGGCCTTCGCCAGTTGCAGGCTGTCGCCGATGTGGTCGGCGACGTCTTGGATGTCGGGGTCCTGGTAGTAATGGGCCAGGATCACCGCGTTGCGCTGCTTGCGGAGGTCGTCGATGGCACCGAGCAGGTCGAGGGGCAGGGATTCCATGCCGGTTGAGCTAATCACGCGCGGGCGCCGGCGGTGTAGGCCAGCCGGCGCCCGGTGACGGCGGTCCTAGGTGGAACCGAAGACGAACGGGTAGTTGATGATCGCGATGCCGCCCCCCTTGAGCGCGGGGAACTGCATCTGCAAGAACTTGTTGGTCATGCAACTCTCGGTGGGGGGGTGTCCCAGCGTGCTCCGGCCCACGCTGGCGCTCGACACGCTGCCGTCAGCCGCGATGACGAAGCGCACGCTCACCTTCCCGCCCAGGGTGGGCACCTTCTGCAACTCGCGGCTGTAGCAGTAGCGCAGGTAGCTGAGGTGTTGTTTCACCACCTTGTCGACCTCGTCTTTACCGATGCCTCCCATGGTGGTGGGGGTGCCGTCGATGGCGAGGTGGGCGTCTTGTTTCTTGGGCTCGAAGGTGCCGCCCCACTCCTTGCCGTTGCCGCGGGGACGGTCCCCGTTGCCCCAGGGGGCCGTGCCGTCGCCGCAGGCCACCCCGATTCCGGGGCAGTCGGCGGACAACCAGCGACCGGCGGTGAGGCCCCCCGCCCCGGGGGGCCGGGTGCC
>CAYHRZ010000168.1:0-9848 GCA_964359125.1 uncultured Klebsiella sp.
AAGGCCGACACGGGCATCGCCGTTTTCTCTGGCCTGCGCGGCGCGGTGAAGGCCTACCGGGGCGAGAGCGGCGCGTGGGAAGTCGACCCCCAGCAGGCCACCGACGCGGCGCTCAAAGCCCTCGGGGTGGCCTGGGCCAGCTACGCGCTCTTCGGCGGGCAGGTGTCGCGACTGAACGACTACAAGGCCGGCCGGGCGCTCCTGGCTTGGTACGTGGCCGCCGACCTGGTGCTGCCCTTTGCCGACAACGCGGCCGAGGGCGGCGTGGCCATGTTCACCGGCCTCCTGGATCGTTACACCCCGGCCGCCACTGAGAAACTGTCGGCGTTGGCCGGGCCCGAGGCGCAGCAGGCGGCGGGGGCGCTCGCCTCGATGAAAGACACGATCGGCGGGCTGGCGGCGCAGGCCACCGTGGCGGCCGGACCGATGTCGGAATGGGCGAAGGCCAAGCTCCCCGGGGTGATCGGCGGCGCCGACGCCGTGACGGGGGCGGTGGCGACCGCCCTCGACACGTTGGCCGTCTACCGGTACCTGGGCTCCGCCCTGGTGGCGGAGGTGCTCGTAGCCGAGGCCAAGGCTGCGGCCGAGGCCGAAGCCACGGCCGCGGTCGAAGCGGCGGAGGCGGCCCGGGTCGCCGCCGAGGCAACGGCCCAGGCCCAAGCCGAGGCCCGCCGCGCCGCGGAGGCTGCCGCCCGCGAGGCCAGTGCCCAACGCGAGGACTACTCCCTGGCGGCGGCCGAGCCGGCGGCCAACCTCGCCTCGGCACCGATCAAGGTCACCCGGAGCGCGGAGGTCGAGGCCAGCGACGAGAAACTCCCGGCCAAGAAGGGGTGCCTTGGCTGTGCGGGTTTGTTGTTGGCGACGCTGGCGCTGGGCGCGTCGGGCGTGGCCTACGCGCTGGGCGGCTAGGCGCGCGGTACCGGCGACGAGCGCCGCTTGACTTTACCGTTCGCAAGCGCGAGCATGCGGCCCGCCGGAGGTTGCACTTGCTTCTTGTCCTCGTATTCACCGGCTGCGTGGCCCCCCTCGTGGGCACACCCAGCTTCTCGTTGCTCGCCGAGAGCGACAAGGTCGGCGCCACGCCGCTGGGCCCCGCCGTCAGCGAAGAGCTCTGCCAGGCGCAGGTGCTCATCGTCGCCTGGTCCAAACAGGGCCCCACCCACGAGGGTGTGCTGGCGTATGCCCTCGAGAAGCACAAGGCCGACGTCATGCTCGACGCCACCCTGAGCACGGTGTCGCGCAACTACTTCGTCTACCAGTCGGTTTGCACCCGCATCGAGGGCGTCCCCGCCACGCTCAAGGGAGGTGCATGATGTCGCGACTCCAAATCCTCGGCAGCTTGGCGCTCGCCGCGAGTCTCGGTGGGTGCGTGCAGGTGTACAAGGTGAACACCAACCCGCTCGCGATGTCGACCCGCTCGGTGGCGGCCGAGGGACGCACTCCGGTGGGCGATGTCTCCGGTCACTACTGCAACCAGTTCATCGTGATCATCCCGCTCTTCGGCAACCCCACCAAGACCTTCGACCGGATGATGGACGACGCCAAGGACCAGGGCGCAATCGGCGTCACGGACGTGAAGCTGGAGCTGACGGACATGCTGGTCCTCCCGCTCTACGCCAAGGCCTGCTTCACGATGTCCGGCACCGCAGTCAAGTAGGGGCGGCGCCGGGCGCGTCGCGACGACGTATACTGGGCGGGTGCTGACCCTGCTCGCCTTGGCGCTCGCCGACGCGCCGCCGCCGGTGGTGAACGGCTACGAGACGACGAACTACCCGGAGGCGGGGTTGATCCTGTTACGGGATCGCTCGGGCAACGTGTTCGGCTACTGTACGGCCACGGCCGTGCACGCACGGTCCCTGCTCACGGCGGCGCACTGCCTCGACGGCGACGTGACCGCCATCGGGAGCGTGCAGGTCACCTTCGAGCGTGACTACGCCGAGGCCCGTCGGGGCGACTGGACCGAGGCCACCGCGTGGGCGCTCCACCCTGACTTCGACGCGACGACCCTCACCGACGACCTCGCGGTGATCCACTTCGACGAGGACCTCGCCGCGCCCGTGATGCAGCTTGCCCAGGCCGCGCCCAGCGAACGCGACGTCGGCCAGAACTTCCGACTCGTGGGGTACGGGCTCACCTCCGGCGACGCCGAGACCGACCCAGTCCGCCGAGCAGCGGACGTCCCAATGTCGGACTTCACCGACAACTGGCTCTGGCTGCTCGACAAACGTGACCATCGAAACGCCTGCTTTGGCGACTCCGGCGGCCCGGTGCTGCGGGTCTACGACGACGGGTCCTACGCCCAGGCCAGCGTCACGAGCTGGATCACGACTTGCGACGACGGCGGCACCGCCAGTACCCGTCTCGACAACGCCTTGGCATTCCTCGCCGACGAGGGCATCCCCTACACCCTCTATGGCGACGCGCCCCCGTCGTACCCCGCGGCGGACGAAGACCTCGACCCCGAGGACGACGACCCCTACGTCGACACCTACGGGCTGGGCGGCGACGACGAGGCCAGCTGTGGGCACGCGGGCGGCGTGGGCGGTTGGCTCGCGACGATCGCCGCCGTGAGCGTCGGCGGGCGGCGGCGGTGGGCGCTCAGGGCCGCCCGATGCACCGGTAGGTAAACCCGGCCGCCCGCACCTCCGCCGGGTTGTAGATGTTGCGACCGTCAAACAGCACCGGCTGGCGCATCGCCGCCTTGAGCATTGCGAAGTCGGGACTGCGGAACTCGTTCCACTCCGTGACGAGCACCAGCGCGTCGGCACCAGCGGCCGCCTCCATGGGCCGGGCTGCGAAGCTGACGGCTTCCCCCAGAGCGCGGCGAGCCTCGTGCATGGCCTCCGGGTCGTACGCAACGACCTCGGCACCCGCCGCCCGCAGGCGCTCGACGATGTTGAGGGACGGCGCTTCGCGCATGTCGTCGGTTTCCGGCTTGAAGGCCAGTCCCCACAGCGCGATGCGCTTACCCGAGAGGTCCGGGCCGAAGAAATCGATCACCTTGTCAGCCATGATGAACTTCTGGCGTTCGTTGACCTCTTCCACGGCCCGTACCACCTTCATCTCCATGCCCGCCTGGCGCCCCGTGTCGACCAAGGCCCGCACGTCCTTGGGGAAGCAAGAGCCACCGTAGCCAGCGCCCGGGAAGAAAAAGCGCGGCCCGATGCGCGCGTCGCTACCTGCGCCCCGCCGGACCGCGTCGACGTCGGCGCCCACCCGCTCGCAGAGCTGCGCCAACTCGTTGATGAAGCTGATCTTGGTCGCGAGAAATGCGTTCGCCGCGTACTTGGTGACCTCGGCGGAACGGTTGTCCATGAAGAGGATCGGCTTGCCGGTCCGCACCAGGGGCGCGTACAGCGACTCCATCAGGGACTGGGCCTCGGGGTTGCTCACCCCGCAGACGATGCGATCCGGGCGGAGGAAGTCGTCGATCGCCGCCCCTTCCTTGAGGAACTCGGGGTTGCTGACCACGTCGACCGGGTGGGTCATGCGCTCCCGCACGAAGGCCCGCACCCGGTCGGCCGTGCCCACGGGAACCGTTGACTTGATGATGAAGGTGACCGGACCGTCGGCGCGATCCGCCACCTGCCCGGCCACCGCGAAGACGCCGCTGAGGTCGGCGCTGCCGTCGGGTGCCGACGGCGTGCCGACCGCGAGGAAGACGATCCGGCTGTGCGCGAGCCCGTGGGCGAGATCGCGGGTGAAGTGCAGGCGCCCCTCGCGCACGTTGCGCTCGAGCAACTGGTCCAGCCCGGGCTCGTAGATCGGCACGCGCCCACCCAGCAACGCGGCGATCTTCGACTCGTCCGAGTCGACACAGGTGACATTGTGCCCCAGGTCGGCCATGCACACGCCCACCACCAAGCCCACATACCCAGTGCCGACGACGCTGATGTTCACGCAATGCTCCGCGGGGGCCGCCTTCTACCCGGACAGCACGGCGTCGGCTACCGCCTCGCGGTCGTCGCGCCCCCGGGCGGGCGGCCGCGGGCGGGCCAGGCGAGCCACTACGGCCGCCGCCAGGGCGCCGGCGTCGGCCCGGACCTTGACGTCACCCCGTGCCGCCATCACCCGCTCGAGGTACGGCGCCTCGGGGAAAGGTCCGCGGTCGAGGTACACGATGGGCGTCCCCGCGCAGACGGCTTCGCCGAGGATGCCGTAGCCGGGCTTGGTGAACAGGGCCGCCGCACCGGCGACCAGCGAGGGAAAGGGCACGTCGTCGACGAACACCACGTCGGCCCGGGAGAGGCGCGGCATGGGCGGGGCGAGGACCCAAGTGATGCCTGGCACCTCCGGCAAGAGCCGCTCCATCGCTCGCAGCCCCAGCCCGCCGAAACACACCAGAACCGACCTGCCCGCGACCGCGACCGCGGGCGCCGACCGGGCCAGCAGGCCCCCGGCACGGAGCTCCCGGAAGCTCGACAGCCCCGGCCCGGGAGCGAGCGTCACCGCCGGGTGTGCGGCTTGCCAAGCCGAAAACCGACCGGCCCAGGACGTGAGGCCAGGGTAGTGCGCGTAGATCCACGCCCAGTCGAAGTTCCCCATCGCCACGGCGCGCACGCCCGCGCGCCGGGCGGCCTCCAGGGCGAAGGGGGCGACGTCGACCACGACGAGGTCGAAGCGACCCAACGCGGCCGCCAGCGGGTCGATGCCCGCCTCGCAGGCGGGAAGTTGGCGGAGGGTGGCCTCGGCGTCTTCGCTCAGCGAGTCGGCTTGGACGAGCCCCACGTCGACCTTCCACGCCACCACCTCGTGGCTGTCCCCGAGCAGAGGTGGCGGCGCCGCCGAGAACAGGGTGCAGCGGTGCCCCCGCGCGGCGAGCGTGTCGGCCAGCACCACGTCGCGGGTGGCGTGCCCATAGCCGTGCGCGCTGCTGACGATCGCGACGTTCACGCCGAGTCTGATAAGCTCCCGCGCGATGAAGCGATGTTTGCTGCTCCCGCTGGCCGTGCTCCTCGCGGGGTGCCCCCCGCCACCCTTCCCCGAGGACCGGCTCCCCGTCTACGAAGAACGGCCGGTCGAGGCCAGCTTCGACCAGGGCTTCGACCAGGTGTGGGACGAGGCCCTCAGCGTCTTCGGGGACCAGTACCCCCTGGACCGCATCGACAAGGGCGAACGCAAGTTCAACACCGAGTGGGTGATTGGCGTTTCCGACTACATCTTCAACCAGTTTGGCGGGACGCGCATCCCCGAGAAAGTCCGGTTTCGCATGAGCGTGGAGTTCGGCGACAACCGGGGACGCACCCGGGTGGTGGTACGGAGCCGCGAGCAGGTCGAAAAAGACATCATCAGCGCGAACCTCACCTTCACCGGCAGCATCTACGAGTGGATCGACGTGCCGTCGTCGTGCCGCAAGGAGCGCGACGCCCTGGAGAACCTCGCCCGGCGCCTCGATAAGGGCGGCCGTCGCCGCGCGCAGCTCGACCTGTCGCGATAAACCCCGACCCCGCCGAGGTTGCCGCTTGTTGTTCGCCCTGTTCCTGGCCTGCGCGCCCAGCGCGCCGATGTTCATCGACAAGGCCGGCATCGACAAAGCACGCGTGAACAACGACACCGTCGCCGCCTGCGCGGGTCTGAGCATGAAGGACGCCGAGGTCCGGACCTACGCCGCCGAGAAGCTTTCCACGTGGAAGCGGCCCCAGCCCTGCGTCTGTGAACACATGGTGCGCGACGGCGGGTGGGATGCCGCGGTGCTCAAGGGCCTCACCAAGGTCACCGAAGACGAGCGGGTGGCGTGCGCCGGCGACTTGCTCGACGACGCCGCCCTGCCGGACCGGGTCGGCCTCGCCCGCGCCCTCTCGGGCTTCCTGGCCCCGGCGGTCCGCGCCCGGCTCGCCACAGCGGCAGCCGCCGACGCGGACCCCGAAGTGCGCGCGGTCGCGATCGTTACCCTGCGGCCGGACAAGGACGAGTCCGCCCGCGCGATCCTGGTGGCCGCGCTGGCCGATCCCCTCCCCTCGGTCCGGGCCGCGGGCGCCACCGCGCTGGCCGGCCTGGCCGACACGGCGCCCGCCGTGGCCACCCTCGCCCACGACCCTGAACCCAGCGTGCGCGCGGCGGCGTTGGGTGCGCTGCGCACCGTCAAGGACTTCGCCTTTGCCGACGTGGCTTGCGCGGCGCTGGCCTCCGACACCGACGCCACCGTGCGAGCGGCCGCGGCGACAACGATGAAGGGCACGAAGGACCCGGCGCTGCAAGGGTGCCTGGGTGAGCACATGCTCGCCAAGGAAGACGACGCGCTGGTGCGCACGGCGATGCTGGCCGCGCTGCGCGGCTCCTCGTCGAAAGCCGCCGCCGATACCCTCTGCGACGCCATCCCCTTTTGGACCCGCACCTACGTGGGCGACGGTCCCGTCGAGAAGATGGGCAGCACCGACATCGTCGGCGCGCACAACGACCGCGACTTCGAGCGCAGCTACGAGTGCACCGAGCGCGCCTACAAGGCGGGTGGCTACTCCTGCTGGCAAAGGGGCTACCTCGCCGACTACTTCCGCGAGTTCGGCGGCAAGGTCGGCGTGCCGCGCTGCGGCGGCGGCGCGGTGTCGGCGTCCAACGAGATCACGTTCTAGGAGATGTCATGGGAAGTCTGGTCGAAACCGTGAAGGACCCCGCGAAGCGGAAGCTGGTCGTCGACGCCGGCGTGCGGCTGATCGAGGCCGAGGTCGCCGACAAGGGCGGCCTGAGCGGATTGGCCATCAAGGGCGCGTTCAAGCTGGTCAGCGGCATCAAGCCCGGTTTCGTGGGCGGGACGCTCAACCACTTGCTCGACGACTTCTCGGCGAAGGTGGATCCCTTCTGGGCCGAGTGCCAGCAGAAGGGCGAGGATCCCCGCGGCTACTTCGTCCGGCGCGGCACCGACGTCAGCAACGCGCTCCTCTCGATCACCGACGACCGCGCCCGCAACGCCCGCGGTCCAGTGCGCAACACCTACGACCGGCTCCGTCCCGAGGCCGTGAAGCACGTCACCGCCGCGATGCCGCGCCTGGCCGACATGGTGAAGACGCACGCGGGCTGATCGTGTTTACCTGAAACGGCGCAGCCCGGTCCACGGCACCGCCAACGGGGTGGTCTCGAGGTAGTCGCCCTTGACGTGGAACCAGCCCGCGTCGGGGCCAGGCACCACGTGGAAGTCCATCGCCGGTATGAACCCCTGGGCCACGAGGACCCAGATCTTCTCGCGACTCCAGGCCACGTCGACGACGAGCACCGCGTGCCCGGGGGAGCCCGCGAAGAGCACCACGTCGCCCGGCAGGATCGACGTGTGGTCGAAGGCGCCCGGCTCGTTCACCCGCTTGGTGTCGACCTTGAGCGAAATCGTACCGGCGTAGGTGAACAGGTCCCTGAGCCAGGCCTCGAAGTTCGCGTCGCTGTCGTCGACCTTCCCGGTCTTGTTGACGGTGACTTTGTCTTGCTTCACGACGGGGCGGTCGCCCGCCGCCCAGGCCGACCACTTCGAGAGCCACCCGCTCGTGTAGCGGAACGCCGGGTCGGCGCCCGAGGCCCGCAGGAACGTCGCCCGCACCCGGAGGATCGAGTCGGCGCACTGCTGTAGGTCACCCGGCACCAGCGGCAGGTCGACCACGCGCAGCGCCTCGATGCCCACCTTCCGGCCGCCGTAGTCGTAGATCGGCGTCCCGGGCGCGCGGAGGGGGAGGGCGCGCACGTAGGCGCTCCACGGGTCGCTCGGGACCTGGCGGTTGCCCCGGGCCAGCGCGCCGGGCGGCGGCAAGATGTCGGCCACCGTGGCCCCGTCCGAGCCGTCCCCCGCCGACGCCACGCCGGCGCGCACCCACGCGGGCAGCGTCAGCGCACCGGCGACGAGCGAACGACGGGTCACCCGCGGGAGCCTACACCAGGCCGTTCAGACCAGTCGCCCGACAAGTCGGAAGGGCAGCATCATCCACCACAAGAACATGCCGTAGGCAGCCCAGGCCAGCCGTCCCACCAGCAGGGGCAGGCGCGTGGCGGCGACCGTGGAACGCCGGAGGGCGCGGAAGTGACGGCGACGGAAGCGGAAGCGGCTCATGGGGGGGACGGGATCTCCTGGTCGGGACCCTCGTTGTACGCCGCCACGCCCTCGCGCATTTGGTCCAGGAGCAACTTGGCCACCGCCGGGTCCCGCCAGCGCAGCGCCCGCGAGGCCGCGACGGCCCCGAAAGTGAGGGCCATCCGGGCCACGCCGGGCCAGCCGCGGTGCTTCCGGACGAAGTAGCCGGTGTTCCGGAAACGCCACTTCTCGCCGCGGAGGGCGTCCTGGACGCGCACGCCACCGGTGGGAGAGCTCAGGTGCACCAGTTCAGCCCGCGGTTCGTACCGGAGCCTCCACCCCGCCAGGTGCACGCGCCACGAATAGTCGGTGTCTTCCAGGAGCGCTGTGCCCGTGTAGTTGCGGTCGAAGCCGCCCACCTGCCGCACCGCCTCCATGCGGTAGCTCATGTTGGCCCCTTTCAAGCCCAGGAGGTCCTGCGGCTCGGTGCCCCACATGTTGGTGAGCGTGCGGCCCCCGGCCGACAAGTGCGCTGCGACGTAGTCCACGTTCGGCCGCACGAAGCGCTCCACGATGCGCCCGGACACGCCGCCCACCCGCGGCGCGTCGTAGCCCGCCAAGTGGGCCCGCAAGAAACCGGGGTTGATGAGCACCACGTCGTCGTCGAGGAAACAGACCACCCGGCAGTCGACCCGCGCCAAGGCCTCGTTCCGGGCGTTGGGCAAGCTCTTGCGCTCGACGTAGCGGTAGCGAAGCCGGGGATCGGCAAGCTCGGCCACCAGGGCTTCGTTGGCCCCCCGGCCTTCCGGATCCGACTGGTCGATCACCCATAAGTCATAGTCGCGACAGTCTTGCTGCAAGACCTGCCGGACGGTGTCGTGGAACAACTTCCCGCGGTTGAGCGTGGGAATAACGACACTCAACTCAGGCACGGGGGTAGATCTCCAACAGCCGGTCCACGCTCGCCGTCCACGTAAACCGGGACTCGACCATGCGACGCGCCGCCGCCCGCTCGGCGGCCATGGGCTCGGTCATCGCTCGCCCCAGTGCCGCACGGAGCGCGCCCACGTCTTCGGCGGGGAACATCAGGCCGTTCTCGCCGTGCCGGAGGTAGTCGTCGCGGGCGGCCTCCACCGCGTCGCTCACGATGCACAGCGCCCCGGCGTACATGCCCTCGAACACGACGCCGCCCACCGTCTCGCCCCGGCTCGGGAGGGCGACGATGGACGACTCCATGAACAGGGCGAGCAGTTGGTCCCGCGGCAGTTGGGTGATCACCACGTCGGTTCGACCGGCCGCCGCCTGGTGCACCGTCGCGGCGAAGTCGGCTTCGTTCACCGGCCCGCAGATCACCAGCTTCCACCCGGGCCGCGCCAACGGGAGGAAGGCTTCGACCAGCAGGTCCGCCCCCTTCTGCCGCGACAGGCGGGAGGGGGCCAGGACCACTTGGTCCGTCCCCAACCCCAGGAGCGCCCGCACGTCGCGGCGGCGGGCCGTGGTGACGGCGTCGAACTCAACGGGGTCCACGGCCATGCCCACGTGCGTGTGCACGTTCGACAACGAGAGCTCGCTCGAGAGCGCCGCCGCCGCCGCCGGGGAGTCGGCGATCACCGCGTGGGCCCGGGCCAGCAGGGGCCGCACCCAGCGGCGCCAGTACTCCGCCCGCACCCGCTTGTTCACGCCGCCCTCGCCGCCCAGTATCTCCCGCAAGAACGCCGCCGTGACGTAGTTCTGGACCACCAACGGGGTGCCGACCGCCGCGGCGCGGGCCGAGAGCCAGTCGAGGTGCAGCGACGGGTAGCCGACGCTGACGAGAAGGTCGGCCGGGAGCCAGGCGTCGCGCAAGAAGGCCCGGGTGACA
>CAYHRZ010000169.1:0-9848 GCA_964359125.1 uncultured Klebsiella sp.
CAACGTCTCCATAGTCCGGCCCAGGGTGGGGCTGATCCAGTGGTGATACTCGCGGTTCATCGGCGCCTCCGGTCTACTGTTCGACTGTTCGACGTCCGCCGCCCAAATCATCCTGCAGGAGGGGCCGCCCCCGGTACGCGTCGGCCCGCCGCTCCAGGACCCGCGCTTGTTGGCGCCCCCCGCCCCCCTCGCCCTGGTGCCCGCCGCCGGCGCCCCCGAGGCCCCGGTGCCGTCGACCCGAGACCTGCTCGCCCGGCTCGCCCAGCGTGAGCAGGCCCGGGCGACCGGTACGCACGGTGCGCCCGCGCGCTCCCCCTCGCTCGACGACCGCCTCCGCCGCTTCGAGGCGGTGGTGGCCGAGGGGGGCCGCCGGTGACCTTGCTCCTCGCGAGTCTCGCCGCCGCCATCGAGCCGGTGGTCACCGTCGCCGAGCCGGGTGCCCAACTGGTGGGCGCGGTGGCGGACGGCGTGGCCCAGACCCCGGTGAGCAGCGCGGTACGCCTGTTGCTCATGCTCACGGGCATGTCGTTCATCCCCGCCATGTTGGTGGTGATGACGCCCTTCGTTCGGTTCGTGGTGGTGTTCTCCATGCTCCGGCAGGCGCTGGGCTTGCAGCAGTCGCCGCCCAACCAGGTGATCGTGGGCCTCTCGCTCTTCCTGTCGCTGATGGTGATGCAGCCCACCCTCGACACGGCCTGGGCCAACGGCGTCGACCCCTACCTGTCGGGCACCATGGCCATCGAACAAGCGATGCCCGCGGCGCTGGACCCGATGCGCGACTTCATGCTCAACAACACCCGCCGCTCCGACATGGCCACCGTCATCGAGGTCGCCCAGATCGGCATCCCGTCGTCGCTGCAAGACCTGCCGACCTCGTGCATCGTCAGCGCCTACGTGCTGAGCGAGCTCAAGACTGCGTTCATCACGGTCATCTACGTGTTCGTGCCCGTCCTGGTCATCGACCTGGTGGTGGCGAGCGTGCTGGTCGGCATGGGCATGATGATGCTGCCCCCAGTGGTGGTGTCACTCCCCTTCAAGCTGATGATCTTCGTCCTCATGGACGGCTGGGCGCTGCTGGTGCGCGACCTCGCCGCCGGGGTGATCCGGTGAACGAGACCGAGGTCATCCGCATCGGCCAGGAAGCGCTCCGCATGGCGCTGGTGCTGTGCACGCCGCTCCTCGGCACGGCGGTGATCATCGGCACGATCGTGTCGCTGGTCCAGGCCGTCACCCAGGTACACGAGCAGACGCTCACCTTCCTACCGAAGGTGCTGGGCATCTGCGCGGTGCTGGCCTTCGCCGGCGGCTGGATGATCGAGCAAACCGTGGCCTACGCCGAGCGGAGTTTCGACCGCATCCCGGCGGCAGCGCGGGGAGCGCCGTGACCGAGACGCTGAGCCTCGAGCCGCTGTTGCTCGGGTTCCTGGTGTTCGCGCGACTGGGTGGGCTCTTGATGGCGCTGCCGCTGACGGGTTCGGGCGCCGTGCCCCCGCTGGCTCGGCTGGCCGCCGCGCTGCCGCTGGCGGCGGTCCTGTACCCCACGGTGGAGGGGGCGACGGTGCCGGTCACCATCCCCGACTTGCTCGTCACCACCGCCCTGGAAGTGGGCGTGGGCGTGGCCATGGGGTTCATCGTGGGCATGGTCACCGGCGCCTTGTCGATGGCGAGCGAGGTGATCGGCATGAAGATCGGCCTGTCGATGGGCGGCATGCTCGACCCGGTCAGCGGGACGATGGGCAGCCCGCTGGGCACCATCGCGCAGTTGCTCGCCAGCGGCATCTTCTTCGGCCTGGACCTGCACCTGGCGTGCATCCGCGCCGTGGGCGAGTCCTTGCAAACCGTGCCGCCGGGGGCGATCCTGACGCCGCTGGCCGGCGCCGAAGTGCTGGTGGACGTGGCGGCGCGGGTCCTGGTCCTCGGCGTGCGCCTCGCTGGCCCGGTCGTGGCCTTCGCGCTCCTTGTGAACCTGGCGCTGATGGTGCTGGGGCGCATGGCTCCTGGGTTGCAGGTCTTCTACTCGATTGGCATGTCGTTCACGATCTTCGCCGGGTTGGTGGTGCTCGCGGCGGCCTTGCCTGCGATGATGATGATGGAGCGCGACGCGCTGGCGGGCTTGCTGGTGCCCATCCGGGCCATGCTACAGGCGGTGGCCGGTGGCTGAGACCGACCAGGAGAAGACCGAAGACGCCAGCGAAAGAAGAATACAGCAGGCGCGTGAGGAGGGTCGTGTCGCGACCTCCAAGGAGCTGGTTGCCGCCATCGGTGTGATCGCCGGTGGCGGTACGCTCTTCGCCGCCATGCCGTTCATCGGCAGCGGCCTGACCGAGCTCGTCAACGTGCTCCGCGCGCGTGCGCTGGGCGGGGAGTTGACCTCCGCCGACGTGACCTGGATTGCGAGCACGGTCGCGGTGACCGTGGGCCCGCCGGTGTTGTTGGTGCTCGCGGCGGCGGGCTTGGCCATGGCGGTGTCGGGGTCGGCGATCACGGGCTTCAACATCGCGCCCGCCGCGCTGGAGCCCAAGCCCGACAGGCTCGACCCCATCGCTGCCGCCCAGAACCAGTTCTTCAGTTGGCAGCCCTGGGTGCAGTTGCTCAAGGGCACGTGCGTGGCGGCGTTCATCGCGTGGGCGGCGTGGGGTTGTATCCGCGACCACCTCGACGCCATCCCGGTGCTGGGCACGCTCGGCCCCCGGGGCCAGGTGAGCTTCCTCGGCGACCTGGTGTTCGACTTCGCGCAGCGGGTAGGACCGGTGGTGCTCGCCATCGGCGTCGCTGACTTCGCCTGGCAGAAGTTCAACATGGCCCGCCAGATGAAGATGACCAAGGAAGAGGTGAAGCAGGAGCACAAGGAGCAGGAAGGGGACCCGAAGGTGAAGGCGCGGCGTCGCCAGCGCGCCCGGCAGATCGCCATGCAATCACAGTTGCCCCGGGTGAAAGATGCCGACGTGGTGATCGTCAACCCCACGCACTACGCGATCGCCCTGCGCTACCGTCGCGACGAGAACGCCGCGCCGATGGTGGTGGCACGCGGCGTGGACCACCTCGCGCTCCTGATCCGCGCCGAGGCGAACCGCCACGAGATCCCGATCATCGAGAACCGGCCCTTGGCCAGGGCGCTGCACGCCCGGTGCCGTTTCGGCCTGCCGATCCCGGCCGAGTTCTTCGGCCCGGTGGCCCAGGTGCTTGCCGTCGTGTACCGGCAGCGCCGCGCCGCCGCCCCGGCCGTTTCGAGACCGGGGTCTCCGCGGTAGACTGCGAGCCGGATGTTCTTCCTCCTCGCCTGCTCAGACAACTTCGCCGGCAAGGACGGCGTGTGGTTCGACGACGACCCGGTGGCCGCGCCCGACACCACGGTGGAGCCGGTCCCCCCACAGGTGGGATTCATCGACCCACGGGCCGAGGAGTACTTCGACCCCGGCGACCCGGTCCGCGTGGAAGTGCTCACCGGCGACGCCGATGGCGGCTCGCTGACTACGCTCGTGCTGGCCTGGTCCGGCGCCCACGATGGCCTGGCCGTCCTCCCCGCGGCCCCGGGGGTGGACGGCCTCGCCGACTTCACCCTGGAACCCTTGCCGGTGGGCGACTACACCGTGACCGTGGTGGTGACCGACCCCGACGGGCTCACCGCCACCGCCACGCAGTCGTTCCACGTGGTGGAACGCGATGCCGACGGCGACGGGTTCGAACACTGGGGCCTCGGCGGCGAGGACTGCGACGACCTCGACGCGGCGGTGAACCCCGACGTGGTGGAGGTCTGCAACGAGGTCGATGACGACTGCAACGGCGTGGTCGACGACGGCGTGACCCTGGTGTTCTACGCCGACACCGACGGCGACGGCTACGGCGACGCCACCGCGGCCGCCGACTTCTGCGAGCCGCAACTCGGGTACGTCAACGACGCCACCGACTGTGACGACGCCACCGCCGACAGCTTCCCTGGCAACCCCGAGTGGTGCGACGGGCTCGACAACGACTGCAACGGCGAGGTGGACGAGGGCGTGAAGACCACCTTCTACGCCGACACCGACGGCGACAGTTTCGGCGACCCGGACAACACCTACGACGCCTGCACCCTGCCCGGAGGCTATGTCGACAACGACTGGGACTGCCTGGACACCGACGCCACCGTGAGCCCGAACGGCACCGAGGTGTGCGCCGACGGACTCGACAACGACTGCGACGGCACGTCCAACAACTGCGGCGTCGAAGGCGACATCGACCTCTCCGCGGCCGACGGGCAGTTCCGGGGCAGCAACGGCGACGACTACGCGGGGACCAGCGTGGCCGGCGCGGGCGACTGGAACAACGACGGGCTCAGCGACTTCATCGTGGGGGCCTGGGGGAACGACGCGGGCGGCACCGGGGCGGGCGCCGTGTACGTGGTCGCGGGCGGGGTGACAGGGGTCAACGACCTCGACACGCTGGCGCTGGCGCGGATCCTCGGCGGCGACGCGGGCGACGGTGCGGGCTGGGCGGTCGCGGGCATCGGCGACTGGGACGCCGACGGCCAGGACGACGTCGCGGTGGGCGCCTGGGCCGACGACGGCGGGGGCACCGACGCCGGGGCGGCCTACATCATCGAGGGCGGGCGCACGGGGGACCTGGACCTCTCGACCTCCGCGCGAACCATCCTCCTCGGCGAAGACGCGGGCGACTCCGCGGGCTGGTCGCTGGCCGGCGCGGCCGACGTGGACGGCGACGGCTACGACGACTTGCTCGTGGGCGGACCGGGCGTCGACGACGGTGGTGGTCTGTCGGGAGGAGCCTGGTTGGTGCGGGGCCCCTCGGCCGGCGCGCTGGACCTCTCGTCCGCCACGGCCACCTTCACCGGCGAGTCGGCCTCGGACCAGGCCGGGCAGGCGGTGGCGCTGGTGGGCGACAGCGACGGCGACGGCTACGGCGACGTGCTCATCGGCGCCATCGGCGACGGCGGCGGGGCGGGCGCGGCCTACCTGCTGCTGGGCCCGGTCTCGGGCGACGTGGACCTCGGCTCGGTCGACCTGTGGATGGTGGGCGAGAACGCCGGTGACCAGGCCGGCTACGCGGTGGCCACGGCGGGTGACACCAACAGCGACGGCTACGACGACTTCCTGGTGGGCGCCCCCTACTACGACTACGGCGCCGCCGACGCAGGTGCCGCCTACCTGGTGCTCGGCGGTAGCCACACCGGCTCCCTCGACCTGTCGGCCGCCGACGCGGCGATGGCAGGGGAGAGCGGCGACGACGCGGCGGGCTGGAGCGTGGCCCCGGCCGGCGACATGGACGGCGACGGCGACGACGACGTGTTGGTCGGCGCGGTGCTCGAGGACGACGGCGGCAACAACGCCGGCGGTGCGTACCTGGTGTACGGGCCGCTGGCCGGCTGGATGTCGTTGTCGTCGGCGAGCGCCAAGCTCATCGGGGAGCGCGAGGGCGACTACGCCGGCAACGTGATCGCCGGCGTGGGCGACACCAACGGCGACGGCAAGTCCGACGTCCTCGTCGGGGCGCCGTACGAGGACTACGGCGTCGACGCGCGGTCGGGCAGCGCCTACCTCCTCCTCGGCCAGGGCATCTAGCGGTGGTGCCCGGGCCGCCGGGTTCTCGCTGGAAGGTCATCCTGGTCCGCCCGGGACCCGCGAGCACGCTGTCGCCCGTCTCGGGTTCTTCGATGCTGCCCACGCTGTTGCTCGACACCGAGGTCGAGGAGGAGGCCCAGGCCTTCGCCGCCCGATTCCGGGCCGAGGGTGCCAACGTGGTGGTGATGCAGGAGGGTGCGGTCGCGTCGGCCACTTGTCCCGACCATCCCCCGCAGTTCCTGGGCCGAACGTGCACGGGATGCGGTCGCGACATCTGTGCGGTGTGTAGGCTGGAGGCGGGGAATCACCGACTGTGCGGACCCTGCGCCGCGGCCCAGCGTGCCCGTGCCCGCGCGCGGCGAACGCGCCAGTTGTTCGTGCTGTTCTTGTTCACGGTGTTTTGCTACCTGGCGATCGGCTACTGGCGGGAGGAGCGCCGTCGCCTCGACCCGTCCACGACCATCAGCGTGGCGGTGTTCCAGTTCGGGAGCGCCGAGGCGCTCGCTTCCCCGCTGGTCCGCCGGCTCAACGACCCCGCCAGCGAGTTCGCGATTGGTCAGGTTGGCCCGTGGTACGCCCGGGAACGAGAGCGCCTGACCGCGCAGGCGATGACGCCCGTCCGGGTCAGCACGTTCGGCCCCTGGACGGTTGGGGTGCAGCCGCCCCGGCTAGCCGACGAGGACGACCCGGCCTGGAAGCAGGCCTTGCTCTCGTTCCAGTACCCGCGCTACTTCCACGGCCTCGCCCGCGACCAGGGCGCCGACCCGGACCGCTGGGACGTCCGGGTGTACGTGGTGTACGGCACGGGCAGCAGCGACCTCGCTGCCCACAGCCGGGGCTCGTCGCGGGGGCGCGTGGCCGTGGCCTTCGTCGACGCCGAGGAGAAGAACCCGGCGTACGCCCAGCTCACCGTGGCGCACGAGTTGGCGCACGTCCTGGGCGCGGAGGACCTCTACGACCCGGTCACCTTCCGGGCCGTGATCCCCCGGGGCCTGGCCGAGCCGGGCCTCGAGCCGCGGTACCCCCAGGACTTCGCCGAGGTGATGGCGCTCGACCGCGCCACGTCGCCCACCACCGAGGAGGAGGTGTGGAGCCTCGACCAGGTGGTGATCGGGTACCACACCGCGACGCTGATCGGCTGGATGAGCGAGGAGCAGTCGTCGTTGTTGTACGGGGTGGGTGGGTAGGGGGTGGGGCGGGACGGCGTGGTGGTCACCTTGAGCCATCGGGCCCGCCTGGGGGGTCAGGCTTGATAAACCGGGGGTGGGTAGAATGTGCGACGATTTCTACGCCTCGATCGCGCGTAAGTAGCCTCGCGCAGCATAGCCGAGGAGCGCGCGATCCCGGGTGACTAGGATGGCGCCCTCGTGACGAGCAGTCGCGGCGATGATTCGATCCGAGGGATCGCCGTGGAGGTCGCCCGGGAGCCGGGTGCTGGCGACGGCAATCTCGGGGGACAGCGGGAGGATACGGAGGCGAGCGCGCCTGGTGGCCTCGGCCACCCACTCGAGGCAGTCCATCTGGAGTTGGAGGCGCCCTTTGGATTCCAGCATCGCCACCTCCCAGACGGAAATTGCGGAGATGGCGAGCGCAGACTCGGCGGAAGCGCGGCGGATGGCGTCGGTCGCGCTACCGAGCAGGCGCTCCGGGCCGCCGTTCACGAGCCAGATCCAGGCATGTGTGTCGAGCAAGTAGAGGTCTACTGATCCGCTTCCCACTGCTCCTCCAGGGGCGCGACGATGTCTCCGACGACAGTGACGGTGCCACGCATGCAGCCGAACACATCCCGTGCGCCGGCCTCAGCGACCGGCACGAGCTTCGCAACGGGCCGACCGCGCTTGGTGATGACCACCTCACGACCGGTCTCCTCGACCTCGTCCATCAACTGAAGGCAACGGGCCTTGAACTCGCCGGCTGGGATCGCCATGATGTACCTCACCATGGTCATATAGCCATGGTCATCAGGCCGTCAAGCCCGGTGTGGAGGCCCGGCCATGTGCGGCGACCGAGCCCTTGCCGCACGTCCGATCGCATCCCTGACCCCTCAGGCTCCCGATTCAGGAACTGAGATGCTGCAGGATCACTAGGTGCAACACCGGGTCTGGCTTACCAAACTCCTTCGGGCCCGCCAAAGGGATCATCGGCGCGCTATCGGGTGCGGGTGGAGGCGCCCGTGCACCGTCCGCGAGTGCGCCGGGTCAGCGCAAGAGCGATTCCCAGGGATTGACGATCACGGCTCCGGTACCCTCGAAGTCGGCGACGTTCCGAGTCGCGAGCTTCAGTTGGTGACACACCGCGGTGGCTGCGAGCAGGGAGTCGATCGGCGGTCTCACGCGGCCTGCGCGACGGGAAGCCGCGCTGATCGCGCCCCACCGCAGCGCGACCGCCTCATCGACAGGGAGGACACGGTCGGCGAAGGTCACGCGCAGCTCGTCGAGCCACGCCTCGACACGTACCTTCCTCGGTCCGTCCTCCAACAGGTCGGCGCCCTTCTTGATTTCGCCCAGCGTGAGCACGGAGAGCCGCAACGCGTCGTCATCCACCGAGTCCAACCAGGCCAGAATCCTTGGGTCCGGCGCAGGTCTGGCCAGCTCCGAGACCACGCAGGTGTCGAGCAGCATCATGGGAGCGCGACGTCGGGTCGCTCGCCGACGTCACGGGACAGGTCGAGGCCTTCGAGGGGAGCGGCGCGGAGAAACGACTTGAAGCTGGGTGTAGGCCCAGTGACACGTCGCCACGTGTCGATGGCGACGACCACGACCACAGGCTCGCCTCGGCGAGTCACCGTCTGCGGGCCGGATTGCAGTGCCTCCTGGACCACCTCGCTGAAGCGGTTCTTGGCGTCCTGAAGTTGCCAGGCGGTCGACATCCGCATGCTCCTGTCTAGACCGTCTAGATAGCACCGTCCTCGCGAAGGGTCAAGTCCCGCGACTGGGCCGCGCAATAAAGCGCGTTCATGACCCGTTCGCCCACCCTCACGGTGGCGCTGATCGCGGTCACGGTCCTTCAATGAGGCGAAATGGCTACCATGATCCGTTCGACCCGCCAGAGGGATCATCCGCGGGCTATCGGGTGGCCGTCGGGGCGCCGATCAACCGTCCCCGCGCTCGCCGACGCGACGTTCACAACGCATAGGGTACCTCCACGCCGGCGTCACCATCTCGGAAGTCCCGGGTGTTCCGGGTGACCAGCGTGCGACCGTGCACGCGAGCCGTCGCGTAGATGATGGCGTCCGGGAGTTTGAGGCGACGGGCCCGGCGGAGGCCGACGGTGTCTTCCGCTACCGCCGTATCGACAGGGAGGACCACGAAGGCGGCAAGGAACCCACGAATCGCGGCCTCCTCTCCCGGTGAAGAGGCCCCGGTCATCACCTCCATCCAGGTGACGAGGCTGATCGCGGCCCCCGCGACGCCCGACAGGTAGGCACGGGCCTGCTCCCGCCCCGAGAGGAAGTCGATCAGGATGCACGAATCGATGAGCACACTCATCGGTCGTCCCACTCGGCCCTCAGCCGCTCCTGCTCGGAGAGTCCGTCGAGACCGCGGCCGCGCCAGAGCCCGAACGCGGCATCAACGGCCGTGCGAACCTCGTCCTCGTCCTGTAGGAGGCCAGCCACTGCACGGCGAACGGCCTCCGCTCGCGTCATGCCGCGAGTGCGCCGCCACGCATCGAGGGCGCGAAGCTGCTCGTCGGGGATTTCGATGATCGTACGCATGCCGTCATCATATGACGGCATCACGGGCCGGTCAAGGCCGATGACGTCATTGACGGCCACGGCCTGAGTCCCGCGCAGGTCTGCGATGCGAGGGAACGGGGGGCGGGCGGGTAGTGCGGTCATGACCCGTTCGCCCGTGCCAACCTGGTCAGGGGCCATGGTCCCGGTTCAGGTTGGCCGCGGGGTATTGCTCACCATGATCCCTGGGGGCCGCCGAAGGGGTCATCGGCGCGCTATCGGGTGCGGGTGGAGGCGGAGGGGGTGAGGAGGGTGAGGACTCGAGCGCTTTGCCCAGACAGCGCTACGGAGCCTTGCCCACCAGCTGCCGCAAGGCCTTGAAGACGGGGCCGAAGTGCAGCAACTCGCCCGGTTGAATGGTGCCATCGGCCTTGAATTCCGCCAGGAGCTTCTGCTTCAGACTGGACTTCGCCGACTTCCGCTCTTTCCCGTCGCCCGACCCGAGCGCCATCACGAGATCAGGGTTTGACCCATGGACTCTGCTGAGGATGCGGTCCGGCAACAGGCCCTCGCCACACTGTCGCCCAGGTCTGGCGTCCCCGATCGGAAGGAAGTGC
>CAYHRZ010000170.1:0-9792 GCA_964359125.1 uncultured Klebsiella sp.
TGTCGACGCGGAACTCGAGAAACCCCTTCGGCGGCTCGACGCCCTCAGGGGGCACGAAGGTCTCCAGGGCCGTGGCCCCACAAAACACGCAGGCCGGAGAGGGCTTCCCGGCCGTCCACGCCACGGCGCCCCCACACGACTCGCAGCGCACCGCGATGAGCTCAGCCACGGCGACCTCCACCCAACGCCGCGCCGGCGCCCCCAGCCAAGAGCACCACGCCGAGCACACCGAGCACCATGGCGAGCACGACGACCACGATGCAGCCGACCTTCGCGCCTGACCGGGGCGCGTTGCCCACCACCTCCCCCGTCTGCCCGTTCACCAGCAGGCGGAAAACGTCGCCGCCGTGACGGTACGTGGCGATCCACACCGGGAGCAGGATCTCCTCCACTCGGCTCACAGTCAGCTGGGTCTGGTTCTCGACGTCGCTGCGGGCGTCGCCCACGAGGAAGCTGCCGATGGCACTGTTCTCCAGGCGGGCGATCTCCTGAGTGGCCACGCGGCGGGCCTCCTCGTTGTCGACGGTGGGCCGCTCCGCCAGCCACCCCGCCACCAGCTGCGGAGCGAAGGGCACGGCGCGGCCCAGGTCGAAGGGCTCGAGGGCGTTGGCCTCGACCTCGGGCAACCCCTTAGACGCGCTCACCAGTTGCCCCGCGTAGTCGGCGGCGTGGCCGCCGCTGAGCGGGAACCACTCGGTGTGCTGCACGCGCCGGGTGCGGACCTGCGGCTTGCCGTTGACCATCACCGTGTAGGTTTTCGTCTCGTACCAGTGGATGCCCACCCGGGCCGACCACCGCGAGCGGGCCACGCCGTCCCAGGCGTAGAAGGGCACGAGCACCCCGTTGAGCTTCTCGGGCGACACCTCGTGGCGCACCTTCTCTGGGGCGAGCCACTGCCCGGCGAGGAACTGCCGGAGCCTCTTCGAGGCCATCGTGCGGTCGAGGTCGAAGGGGGCCACGCGGTCGATGTGGGCCTCCACCGCCTCGGCGTCGACCAGCGGCGACTCGCAGAAGGCGCAGCGGTCCGCGAGGGTGTTGTCGGCCATCTCGACGGTGGCGCCACACTGGGGGCAGTTGCGGGCTTTCACGACGCTCGCGCCCGGGTTCCCATGCGCCCATACCTAGCACGTCGCCTCCTGCGTGCTAAGCGGCCGCTCCCGAGGAGCACCCGTGGCCGAGTTGAAGATGGACGACGTGAAGGTGGGCACCGGCACCGAGGCCACCCGCGGCAAGACGGTGAGCGTGCACTACGTGGGCACGTTGGAAAATGGCACGAAGTTCGACAGCTCCCGCGACCGCGACGAGCCCTTCGAGTTCCGGTTGGGCGCGGGCATGGTGATCAAGGGCTGGGACCTGGGCGTGGCGGGGATGCGCGTGGGTGGCACCCGCAAGCTCACCATCCCCTCGGACCTCGGCTACGGGGACCGTGGTTACCCGGGGGTGATTCCTCCGCGGGCGACGCTCTGTTTCGAGGTTGAGTTGCTCGGGGTCCGGTAGGCCGCTGCCGCGTGGCGCGCGAGCCGACCTGGTACAGCACATCGGCGCTGGGGCGGGAGTTCAGATCCTCGGAGGCA
Organism: uncultured Klebsiella sp.; assembly: GCA_964359125.1. GTDB lineage: Bacteria > Myxococcota_A > UBA796 > UBA796 > SXON01 > SXON01. The sequence continues at coordinate 1,575 of CAYHRZ010000170.1, forward strand.
TGGCTGCTTCCCGCGACGGCGGCAACCCCATCTGCGGCCGGGATGGCGTCGAAGGCTCCCCAAGCGACTTGGGCGCCTACGGCGTCCCCGGCGGCGGCTGCTGGGGCGCCGCGCGAGGTGGCGCGTCCTCACCGTGAGCGCGCGTAGGGGCGATCGGCGAGGCCGCGCACGCCGCCGCGTTGCCGATACCGACCGCGTCCCACGTGGGTCGCCGCCTGCCCTGCCGGTGGGTGACGACCACCGCGCCCTGCTGGCTTCGCTCCACCGCGAGACCGCCGAGGTGAACAGCGCGGTGGTGGGCGGAGCACAACACCGCGAGGTTGTGATCGGCATGGTTGCCGCCCTGCACACGCGGGCGCAAGTGATGTACGTCGAGCCAAAGGCGGTTCACACAACCCGGAACCTCGCATCGCTCGTGCGCGCGGTGCAGTACCCGGCGCCGGGTGGCGGGGGGAATCGCCCGGCTGAGCTGCCCCGCCCCCGGGCCGGCATCCAACTGGACCGTCTCAGCGTCGCAGGCTGCCTCGGCCGCCACGGTGTCGGAGACGTCGTGCCCGGGGGCGTCGACGGTGCGGCAATCGGGACAGCGGGCGACGACCACTCGGTACCTCTCGGCGGAGATCACCGCGTCGACGCCCTCGTCGTGCAGGTAGCGGTGCGCCAGGGCTGCCAGGAGCGCACCGTCGTCGAGCTCGCCTGCGTCGAGGTCGCAGCGACTGCGCAGCAATGCCAGCGCGCGTCGGATGGTTTCGAGATCGGCCGCGTCGACATCGACGACCAGGCGGGTGCGTTCGGGCCCGCGCTCGGGTGCCTCGGCCCCGGTGGGCGGGAGCTCCCCACGGCGCGCGGAAGCGACGGCACGCTCCAATTGGCGCGACGTGGTGGAACTGGCCCATTCGACCCACGCCGCCTCGGTGTCCCCAGTGGCGATGGCGACCACCTCGCGGGCCTTAGTCCAGTCGAGTTCGCCGGCTGCCATCCTCGCGGACAACGCCGGCAGGCGCGGCAGCGCCCGCCCCACGCGGACGAGATCCCTCGCGGCCCGGCGGGACAGCTCGAGCGCCACCTCGGCGTACTCGCCCACCGAGGCGTAGCCGAGCTCCACGTGACCACGCGTGTCCGCAAGTTGGGCCAACAACACGGCCATGCTGTGACCAGCTTCGCGGTGCTGCCGACGGGCTTCGAGGAGGCGCGCGTGGAGCGCCTGGGCTGGCGTTGATTCCATGACTCCCGGCCTAACGGCTGTGCCGCACATGCGTACATATAGACGACCAAAAAATGGCATGTACCATGTGTCTTCAACCAAAGTCAACGTATCAGGCCATTTTTTGTTTCCTCCGTGCGCCCCGTGGTGTGACCGCTGCGCGCCTTGCTACTCCACGCGCGAGCCCCCGTGCGCCAGCGAGCAGCGCCGCCGCCGCGCGACGGCGCTCGACGCCCCACGTGGGTCACCCGGTCGTGGGTCGACGCCCGGCGCGCATCCCGGACCGGCGTCGTGGGCCGCGAGGCACCGCGGCCTCAGGGCCGGAGCCTCGCCTCGCCTCGCGACTCCACGAGGCCCAAGCGCACCAACCTCGCCGCGACGGCGGTCGGGCTGCGCCCCACCCGCTGCCCGATGGCCGACAGTCCCTCGCCGGCCGCCCATGCGTCGGCGAGCAGGTCGAGTTCGGCAGCGGTCCAGCTCCGTGTGGCCGGCGTGGCGTCCACCTCGTCGCGTGACCGCCGGACGGTCCTGGTGACCACGCCGGGCGCCGTCGGAGTCGCGCCCGGCGTGGTGGAGGCCGGTGGCTTGGCCTTCCCCACCAGCTCGTCGAAGAAGCGGCTTCTCGTCCCGCGGGGACGGTGGATCACGACCCGCTCCCGAGCACGCGTGATGGCGACGTAAAATGTTCGGCGTTCTTGCTCCATGAACGGCGACTGGGGGAACCCGGCGGGAAACTCCGCGCTGCCCGGCGTGCCGCCGAACGCCTCCGCGGGGAAACCGCCGTCGAACACGCCGGCCACGATCACCACTGGCCACTCCAGCCCCTTGGCCTTGTGTACGGTGTTGGCGTACACGCACTCGCCGGGGGGGCGGCCACCGGTGAGGTCCAGTTGCTCGAGGGCGTCGTCGGCCTCGGCGGGGGCGCCTGACTGTGCCGCCAACCAGTCGCAGGCCGCCTCGTAGGCGGCCACGGCCTGGCTTGCCGCGCGCTCAGAGCGGTTGGGCGTGCGGAGCACACCCTCGGCATCGACGGTGTCCTCCACGCGGCGCACCGCCTCTTTCACCGTCTTGCTGGCGCGAATGCCGTCGAGCACGGCGGGCAACTCGGCCAGCGCGCGCGCGGCTCCGGGGGTCTGGCCCGCCCGCAGGTGGAAGGCTTCGTCGCGGAAGTACGCTCGGATGCCCGCGCGTCGTCGGCTCTCCCAGCCCTCCCGGAACGGCACGGCGCGCGTGTACATCGACCCCGCGCGCGCGAGCGTGTACACCTCCCGCGTCGTGGGCAACAGGTCGTCGAAGGCGGCGCGGAGGAAGACTCGCAGCAGTTCCGGGCCCGGCCCCTTGCGGAGCAGGTCGCGGTCCTCGGTGTGCATCGGGAGCCGCGCCCGCGCCAGCGCCGAGAGAACGGAGGCGCCCTCCAGTCGGCTGCGGTAGAGGATGGCGAGGTGGCCCGGGGCTACGCCCTGGCCGAGAAGGGTGCGGAGGGCCTCGGGCAGGTCCGGGCCCGTCAAAACCTGCCCGGGAGACGTGCCGCCGCCTACCACCGCCGCGGGGGTGCGCCCGGTGTTGTGGACGATCAGCCGGTTGGCGGCGGCTGCGGCCACCTTCCCGAGCCGGAAGCTGGTGGAGAGAGGCAGCACCTCTGTAGGCTTTGAGGCGAAGTGCGCCGTGAAGTCGGAGAAGAACCTCGGGTGCGCGCCGCACCACTCGTTGATGCCCTGGTCCTCGTCGCCCACCGCGACGATCTGCGTGTGGGCATCGGCCAGGAGCTCCAGTAGCCGCACACGGGCGGGGTTGACGTCCTGGAACTCGTCGACCAGGAGGTGCGCCGGCGCAGGCTCGAGGCGCGCCCTGGCCTGCAAGATGCCCACCGCCGTGTAGTTGTAGTCGCCGAGGCCGAGGCCCACGCCCTCGGCGGTGCGCATCGCCTCGTAGCGGCGGTAGGCCCGCGCCAACGCGGGGTTGGTGGCGAACGCGGCGCGGGGGGGCGGCACCAGGTGGGCGCGCCACACTCCGATGGCGAGGTCGAGGTCCTCGATCTCCTCGATCTCGTCGGCGAACTCGGCCCGCAGGGCGTGCAGCCGCGCCCAGTGCGCGCGGTCGTCCTCGAAGTGCGCGCGGGTCCAGCCGCGATCCATCGCCGTGTGCAAGAGCCGCTTGCAGAGCGAGTCGAAGGTGTTCACGCGCACCCCACCGACGCCCATCGCGGCGAGGCGCTCGGCGCAGGTGTCGCGGACCGCCCGGTTGAACATCACCACCTGGACCGCGCCGGCGGTCACACCCCGTTGCACGAGCGCCGCCACCCGGTGAACCAGGGTGGTGGTCTTGCCCGAGCCCGGCACCGCGCGCACGACGAGGTGGGTGTCGCGAGCGTGGTCGACGATCGCCCGCTGCTCCGCCGTGAGTTCCATCGTCCCCAGGCTATCGCGGTCAGCGTCCGGTCACCCCGCGCGGATGGGACGGATTACGCGGTCACCGCCGCCGGAGTCCCGATGCGAACCGCCCAGCTTGTCGCCGCCGTCGCCTCCGCGGTCGCTGCCCTGGGCTGCACCGGCATCCTGCCGCTCAGCGCGGCGGAGCAGGTGGCCGGGGAGTGGGCGGGCACAGTCGCTTGTGGCACCGACGCGAGCTGGGAACTCTCGTGGGACCTCGTGGCCATGGACGGGGGCGACCTCGACGGCACCGGGAAGCTCACGGCCGCCCGCGAGCAGAACGAGACCGCCTTCTACCTGCACTACGAGCTCGACGTGGACGCGAATGCCTCGGGCGCCCAGGAGCTCGACGTCAGTGGCACGGTGATCGACTGCGAAGGCCAAGACAACGGCGGCGAGGGCGTGGGCTGCGACCCGGTGACCACCGGCGGCGAGTTGTTCGGATCCGCCGAGTTCACGTGGGACGGAGCCGACACCATCGATGCCGACATATTTGCCGGTGAACTTGGTAATATCCTGTGGGAGTGCCACGGGGACTTGCTGCGTGACTGAGCAGCGACTGACCTCCCTCGAGATCTGCGCCGGCGGCGGCGGCCAGGCCCTGGGGCTGGAGCGAGCGGGCTTCCGCCACGCCGTCCTGGTGGAGAACGACCCGCACGCCTGCGCCACCTTGCAACACAACCGCCCGCCGTGGAAGGTGGTCGAGGGGGACCTGGCCCAGTTCGACGCGCGCCCCTACGCGGGCGTGGATCTCGTGGCCGGCGGCGTTCCCTGTCCCCCGTTTTCCAAGGCCGGCAAACAACTTGGCGCCTCCGACGAGCGGAACTTGTTTCCCGAGGCCATCCGCGTGGTGTCAGAAACACGACCGCGCGCGATCATGCTCGAGAACGTCCGTGGGCTGCTGGATCCCGCGTTCAGCGAGTACCGGGGTTGGATCGACACCCAGTTCCACGCGCTAGGCTACGACATCGGCTGGAAGCTCCTCAACGCCAGCGACTACGGCGTCCCGCAGTTGCGACCCCGGGTGGTGATGGTGGGCATTCGTCGCGACACCGGGGCCGCGTTCGCGTGGCCCTCCCCTCGCACCGACCCACCGCCCACCGTGGGACAAGCGCTGGGCGCCATGATGGCCGAGGGCGGCTGGGAAGGCGCGGTGGCGTGGGCCGAGGGTGCCGACGCCATCGCTCCGACGGTCGTCGGCGGCTCCCACAAGCACGGCGGGCCCGACCTCGGTCCCACGCGCGCCCGGCGTGCCTGGGCCATGCTGGGCGTGGATGGCCTGGTCCTCGCCAATGCGCCCCCCCCGGCCGGCTTCGTCGGCATGCCCCGGCTCACGGTGCAGATGGTCGCGGCGATCCAGGGCTTCCCGGCAGACTGGGCCTTCGTGGGCCGCAAGACGCACGCCTACCGGCAGGTGGGCAACGCGTTCCCGCCGCCGGTGGCGATGGCCGTCGCGAGGCAGATTGCGCTGGCGTTGGGCGCGGCGGGGATGCAGGCGGCGGGATAGAACTCGGCAACCCAGGCGCGATGAGGGCCCCAGCTCACCCCAGCAAACGCTCCATCATCGGGTTTCGGAAGGTCCCCGCCGGGTCGCACTCGCGGGCAAGCCCGACAAACTCGTCGAAGCGGGGGTACAATGCCCGCGCGCCGACAGCGTCGAGGTCGTGGGACTTTCCCCAGTGGGGGCGGCCGCCGCGCGGGCGGAAGACCCGCTCTGCCAGCGCGAAGAAAGCGTCGCGATCCCGTGGGTTGGTGATGTAGGTGCCTACCTGCACGGTGTCGCGACCGTAGGCCGGGCTCAGCCAGGCGTCGTCGGCAGGCACGAGCCGCGCCTCCATGATGAAGTTCACTCTCAGAGAACTCGCGTCGATAGCGGCTCGTAGTTCGCGCATCACCGCCGCACACGTGTCGACCGGCACGGCCCACTCGGACTCCGAGTGGCGCGGGGGCATCGCGAGCGTCATCACCCGATCCGGGCGGCCCACCACGGCGCGGCGCTGGAAGTAGACCGCACCGGTGAGGGCGTTGAGCGACGGGATGAGCGCGGGCGCTGTGTTTCCCAGCCACTGCACCAGCGGAAACACCCAACGGTTCACGACCAACTCGTCGAAGCGGCGCTGGCGCTCGGAGAAGTTGGGCGGATCGTGACTGACACCCCCCCGGAACAACATCGCGCGGTCGGTGTGTGGCAGCCACCACAACTTGGCGTAGGGGTACTCGCGTGCCCACGCCGCGAACGCCAATAGTGCTTCGTCGAAACCCATCGGCTCGGTGTGCTCGGCGTAGGTGAAGGCCGGCACGACGCGGAAGGTGATCTCGGTGATCACTCCGAGCGCGCCGAGCGCCAGTCGCGCGGCCGGCAGGCGCGGATCCCCCTCGTCGAGCACTAGGAGTTCGCCGCCACCGGTCACGACGCGCAACGCCACCACCTGCGCAGAGAGGTTGCCGTGCTCGAGGCTCGACCCGTGCGTGCCGGTGCTCACCAGGCCGGCCAGCGACTGTTGGTCGATGCTGCCCACCACCGGGAGCGCGAGCCCGGCCGCCGAAAGCTCGTCGAGGAACGCACGGAGGCGCTTCCCGGCTTGCACGCGGACCAGACCCCGCTGCGGGTCCACGGAGAGCACTCGATCCATGGGATCGAGCGAAAGGAGCGTCCCCCCGGTGGGAACGAGCGCCGAGAAAGAGTGCCCGGCCCCGAGCACCCGCAACTTTTGCCGAGCGGCAACGGCACCGCGGACAGCGGCCACCACGTCGTCTTCGGAGCTTGCGGAGACCCACGCGCTAGGCTGGCAGCGCTGCTCACCGGACCAGTTGACGAAGGCGGTCATCGCACGCATGGTATTCCGCCTCGGCGCCGTACCCCCGCCAACCCGGGAAAGTTGCCGTTGCGCCTTTGCCCGGGTCGGATAGTGAAATGCCGCACACGCCCGGTGATCCTTGCCGCCAAGCACCGATACCCTCGAGAGCCCGCGGCCCGGGAGCCTGCTGGACCCTCGCGACGAGCGCCAGGTCTTCGCGAGCGTGCTGTCGCAGACGCCGCTCGGCGTGATGGTGTTGCGACTGGTCGAGGAGGGCGAGCCGGGTAGCCTCACCATCGTCTACGCCAACCCCGCGATGCGGCACGTGTCGAACTTCGAGTTCCACCGGTTCGTCGGTCAACGGCTCGACGTGTGCATGCCCGGCGCGGTCGCCGTCGGCCGGGCCAAGCTCCTCGCCGACGTGCTCGTGGCCGGCGAGCCGCGGGTGTTCCCGGCGGTGCACTACGATCCCGACCAGCTCGGCCCGGGGATCCCCGGCGGCTGGTTCGAGACACGCGCCTTTCCGGTCGGACCGGGTCTCCTGGGCATCATGACGGAGAACGTCACCGTACGCACCGAGCAGGCCCACGCCCTCGAGAACTTGGCCGGGGCGTTCCGCGAGCGCACAGCGCAACTGGTGCGGTCCAACGAGGACCTCGAGCAGTTCGCCCGTGCAGTGGCGCACGAGCTCCGGGCACCGATGCAACCGCTCATGGCGAGCGCCGAGCTGCTCCAGCTCACGCTGGGCGACGGCGACGCCCGGGTGGCGAGGTTGCTCTCGGGGATGCAGCAATCGGTGGAGCGGCTCGACAAGATGCTCAGCGACATGCTCGCCTTCGCGCAGGTAGACGCGCTGCCGGGGGCGGGCGACACCGTGTCACTCCGCGCCTCCGTCGACGAGGCCCTCGCGGACCTCGCGGCCACCTACGGCGCGGCCGGCGCCGAGGTGGAGGTGCTGGGGGACTTCCCCCCGGTGCGCGTACGGGGCAGCCTGCTCACGCGGGTGTTCAACAACCTCCTGGGCAACGCGCTGAAGTTCCGCTCGGATCGCCCGCTGCGGGTACGCGTGGTGGGCACGCGCGACGGTCTCGCCGCGCGCGTCGAGGTCCACGACAACGGCCTCGGCATCGCCGAGGGCGAAGAGGATGCGGTGTTCGAGCTTTTTGCACGGGGCACCCGCGCGCGCGAGCGCGCCGGCACCGGCATGGGACTGGCCCTCTGCCGTAGGATTGTCACCCGTCACGGCGGCAGCCTCGTCGTCAGCCGGGTGCCCACGGGTGGGTGCTGCTTCACCCTCACCCTCCCCGCCGGCTGAGTCGCCCCCTACCCTAGGTCGGGATCCAGGTCCTCGACCCGCAACATCCGCCTTCGCTCGTGGATCTGCGACGTGTCGTGGAGCACGAACAAGCCCTTGATCACGTCGGTGGCCACTTCCACCTGCTTGCGGAAACCGACCATCGCAAAGAGGTAGTACAACGCCCAGAAGTACCATGCCATCGTGCCGCCGATGGGAATTCCGAAGGCCCGTGCGACCGTGGAGTGGCGCCCCAGCCCCACGATGTAGCCGTAGTCGAAGTACCGTAGCGACTTCGTGCTTTGACCCGAGAGGATATTCGCGGCGACCGTCTGCGCGGTTTGCATCGCGCCCTGGGCCACCTGGGGAACCGGGTGGCCGGCGTCGTCGACCCAGTCCGCCGCGTCACCCACCGCCCAGGATCCCTCCACCGCCCCGCCGTCGGGGGACAGCAGGCGACCGTACTGGTCGACCGCGAGTCGACCGTTCCGCC
>CAYHRZ010000171.1:0-9719 GCA_964359125.1 uncultured Klebsiella sp.
TCACGATGTTCTGCGGGGTCTGGGGCTTGAGCCAGAGCGTGTAGACGAAGACGTAGAACAAGATGGTGGTCACGCCCACCGCCGCCGCGAAGGGGCCACCGACGGCGAACAGCACCGCCGTCGAGGCCAGGGCGAGGATCAAGCCGATGGCGAGCGCGTGGCTGGGCTGCACCGCGGCCGCGGGGAGCGGGCGACGCTGGGTGCGCGCCATCTGCGCGTCGGTCTCGCGCTCGAGGTAGGCATTGAGCGTGGACGAGGCCGCGCCCGCCAGCGCCGTGCCGAAAATGACCCACCACATGCGCGACAGCGACGGTAGTTGCCCCTCTACCAGGCCGAAGACCGGCAGGCCGGTGAAGAGCACCAGCAGCAAGACACGGGGGCGCGTCATCTCCCACCACATCCGGAGTTGCACCGCCACCGGGCTGGCGGGGATGGCTTCCACTACGCCCCCACCGGGGAGGGCGCCGTCACGCCCGCGTGGGCCTTCTTGGGCACCAACCTCCACGCTGCCACCGCCGTGAACGCCACGATCAGGTGGGCGAGCGCGGCGTGCGCCACCGCCAACTCGGCGGGCATCACCAGCAAGACGTTCGCCACGCCCAACGCCACCTGCACGAGCACCAGGCCCAGCACCCGCCGGGCGTCCGGCGACCAGGCCGTGCCCCGGGCCTTCCAGGCGAAGAAGGCACTCGCCGCCAGCACCGCGTAGGCGCCGATGCGGTGGACGAGTTGCAGCCCCACGATGCCCGTGAACGTCGGGAACCACACCCCGCCGTTGCAGGTGGGCCACTCGGTGCACGCCATGCCCGCGTAGTTGCTCGAGACGAGCCCACCGAGCGCCAACTGCACCAGCACGCTGCTCGACAAGAGCGCTGCCGGGAGCCCGAGGCCGGCGGGCGACGAGCCGAGCGCCGCCGGCCGCCGGAGCCGCAGGCCCAGCGTCAGCAGTCCCACCATGATGGCGTTGCCGCAGAGGAGGTGGAGCGTGACCGACCAGAACGCCAGCAACTTCAGCACCGTGAGGCCGCCGAGGACCACCTGGACAGCCAACGTCGCCACCACCACGAGCAAGTGCAGCCCCACCTCACGGCGGAGTTCAGGCCGCGCGAGCACGCCGCCGCCCAGCGCGAGCAAGCCGAGCGACACGCCCCCGGCGAGCACGCGGTGTCCCCACTCGAGGAACACGCGGAAGTCCATCCGCGGGACCACCTGGCCGAAGCACAGCGGCCAGTCTGGACACGCCAGACCGGCGCCGTGAACCCGAACAGTCGACCCGAAGACCAACAGTGCGTAGGTCACGACGGCGAGCCCGACGAAACCCGCGCCCAGACGGCGCCGCGCGGGGAGTGCTGGGACTGCCTCGGACACGCCGACTCCGGAGGGGGTCGGGCGCATAGCGCCCACCTCTGCGCCACGCAAGCGCTCAGCGCGGCGAGGCGCGCGAGATGCTGCCGTGGCACCACATCCCCAGCACCATGAGGCCGCAGGCGGCCCAGGTGGCGGCGTACTCCGCGTGCGGACGCCCCGCGACGGGGATCTCCCACCCCGACACCGGCGGCACCCGGTCCGGCGACGACCGCCCCCGGGCGTAGCCATCGCCGTCGACCACCAACCAGCCCTCGGGATCGGTGCGGACCAGGCCCGCGTAGGCGCGTTCACCCGGCACCGCCGCCTCGGCCGCGACAACGGCCTCGACCTGGCCCTCGGCGACGAAGCCCACGTCGACCCGCACGCCCTCGACCGGCACCACCAGGCGCACGCCCTGCTCGTAGGCGGGGGAAATCGACGGCACGCGCACCACGCGCGACCAATCGGGCACGCCGGCCACCGTGGCCCGCCGTCCCCCGGGGTCGGCCGGGGGCGCGTGGGCGGCGAACGGCGGGGCCGAGAGCCGCGCTTCGGCCGCCGCCCGGGCCTCAGCCGCCTCCCCCATGCGTCGCAACTGCCACGCGCAAAGGCGACCAAACACCAGCAGCCCGACGAGGGCCGCGAGCGTGGGAACCAGTTTCGGCCGCAGTCGCCACACGGGACGAGCGACTAGCCCGGGCGCGCTAGGCTTGCGGCGACATGACCGCCCTCCTCGCGCTTGCTGCCCTCGCCGCCGACCCTCCTGCCACCGATGCCGCCCCCGCCTGGGACGTCAGCGCCCCTCACGGGCCGGGGACGGACGTGTCGTTCAGCGTGCGGGAGGGCACCTGGCTCTCCGTCGACGTCTCCCCCGCCGGCGACGCCGTGCTGACGAGCCTGCTCGGCGACATCTTCGAGGTTCCCATGGCGGGCGGCGAGGCGCGCCGGCTCACGACCGGCCTGGCCTGGGACAGCGACCCCGTGTACAGCCGCGACGGTTCCCGGGTGTACTTCACCTCGGACCGGGGGGGCAACGAGAACATCCACGTGATGGCGCGCGACGGCACCGGCCTGGTCCCGCTCACGACGGAGGAAGAACACCGGTTCACCGACCCGGTACCCGCCCCGGAGGACGGGTGGTTCCTCGCCCGCAAGCGCCTCACCGACACGCGCAGCATCGGCGTCCAGGAACTCTGGCTGATGCACGAGTCGGGCGGCAAGGGCGTGCAGATTACGACCCTCGACGCCCACCCGCACGCCGGCGAGGCGGCCTTCTCCCCGGACGGCAGCGCGATCTGGTTCAGCACCCGGGCGGGCCGCTTCGAGTACGACCAAAACGTCCACCAGGGCACGTGGCAACTCGCCCGTTTCGACCGGGTCCTCGGCGAGACCACGACCGTCACCTCCCTCGGTGGCGGTGCGGTCCGGCCCACGCCGTCGCCGGACGGGCGCAGTGTGGCGCTGGTGAGTCGCGACCGCACGAGCACCGTCTTGTCGATCATGGACGTTGCCACCCGGAGTCTGCGCCGGCTCACCAACGACCTGGACCACGACCAGATGGAGGGCTTCGAACTCCGGGGCGCCTACCCGCGGATCGACTGGACGCCCGACGGCCGGTCGCTCGTGTACTGGGCACGCGGCCGCCTCTGGAGGCTGGACACCTCCACGCTGCAGCGGGCGGAGATCCCGTTCACCGCCCGCGTCGACACGCGGATCACCGCGGCGGCGCGACGGGACCGGCGCCTGGAGCGGGGCGAGGTGGAAGCGCGGGTGATCCGCTGGCCGCAGCGCGCTGACGACGGAACGGTCTACGCCGCGGCCCTCGGCCAGGTGTGGGCGATCGGCGCGTCGACCAGCGAGCCCGTCACGCCCGCGGGAATGACCGCCTACTACCCCTCGTTGAGTCGCGACCAGAAAGCGCTGGCCTTCGTGTCGTGGGACGACGTCGAGGGCGGCCAGGTGTGGAGTGGCCCCCTGGGTAGAGCCCGGCAGCTCACGCGGACTCCGGGTCACTACGCCTCCCCCGTGTACTCGCCCGACGGCAAGGCGGTGGCCTTCCTCCGGGGCACCGGCGCGGTGATGTCGGGCGACGACCTCGGCGCGGCGCCCAGCTTCGACCTCGTCATCGCGCCCGAGAGCGGCGGTGACGGCACGCGACTGCGGTCGATCCCCAACCGCGGGAGCAACAGCCGGGGCCCCCGCCTGCAGTGGAGCGCCGACGGCAAGCGCTTGTTCTGGATCGAGGACGAGTACCCCGAGCCCAGGGCGCACGAGAAAACCCTCCTCCGCTCTTGCGACCTCGCCGGCCGCGACGTGCGCACCCACGCGAGGTTCGACGCCGCGCAGGAGGTCCGCCTGTCACCCGACGGACGCTACCTGGCCTACAAGCACGACCACCAGGTGTGGCTGTCCCCCTGGCCGGCGCTCGGCGACGCGACCATCGACGCCGAGAGCCTCCCGGCGCGGCAGCTCACCGACGTCGTGGGTGACTGGGTCGATTTCGCGGGCGACGACCTCACGTGGACCCACGGCGAGCGGTTCTTCTCCGCCCCCGTCGAGGGCCTCCTGGTCCGCGACGCGGAGGAACTGCCGGTGCCCAGCGAGCGGCCGCTCCGGGTGACCGTGCCACGGGCCCAGGGACAGGGCGCCGTCGCGTTCACGAACGCGCGCATCGTCACCATGGACGACGCGGGCGTCATCGAGCGCGGCACGCTGGTCGTGCGTGACCGCGAGATCGTAGCCGTGGGCGCCGCCGTGCTGCCGCCCCCCGGAGCCAAGGTCATCGACGTCGCGGGCAAGACCATCCTCCCCGGTTTCGTCGACGTCCACGCGCACCTTCACTACGCCAGTGGCGACGTCTTTCCCGAGCAGGAATGGCGCCACCTCGCCAACCTCGCCTACGGCGTCACCACCGTGTTCGACCCCTCGGCCTCCACCGACCTGGTGTTCGGCCAGGCCGAACTCGTCGAGAGCGGGCGCATGGCGGGCCCGCGGGTGCTGTCAACCGGCTTCATCCTGTACGGCGCCGACGACAGCCAGGGTGCCAAGATCGACAGTTACGAGGCCGCAGAGCGGCATGTGCGTCGCCTGCTCCGCTACGGCGCCTGGGGCGTGAAGTCGTACCAGCAGCCCAAGCGCAGCCAGCGACAGTGGGTGGTCGAGGCCTGCCGCAAGCTCGGCATCCTCGACGTACCCGAGGGTGGCGGCGACCCCTGGAACAACCTGGGCATGATCCTCGACGGGCACAGTTCGATCGAGCACGCCTTCCCCCTGGCGCCGGTGTACGACGACGTGAAGCAAGTCTGGTCCCGCAGCGCCACGACCTACGTCCCCACGCTCCTGGTGGCCTACGGCGGCCCCACCGGCGAGCACGCATTCTACCAGGCCGAGCGGGTGTGGGAAGACGCGCGGCTGGGCCGCTACGTCCCCCCGTCCGTGCTCCGGGGCCGGGCGTACCGCCTACCGCTGTTCATCAGCGACGAGCGGGAGTTCCACCACCGCCGGGTGGCGGCCGACGCGGCGACCCTGGCCCGCATGGGCGCCAACGTGGCCCTGGGCGCCCACGGGCAGTTGCAGGGACTCGGGCCACACTGGGAGCTGGAGGCGCTCGGCGGACCGGGGGCGATGACCCCGCTGGAGGCGCTGCACGCGGCCACCCTCGGCGGCGCCCGGCACCTCGGCCTCGACCAGGACATCGGCTCGCTCCGGCCGGGCAAACTCGCCGACTTCTTCGTGGTCGCCGGCGACCCCACCACCGACCTGCGCGCGGCGAGGGAGGTGGTGTACACCGTGAAGGATGGCCTCGTCTACGACGCGCTGAGCATGAACCAAGTGCACCCCGCCGCGCCTGCCCGTGGGGCGATGCGGTGGGAAGCGGCGGCGCGGGCGGAGTCGACGCCCACGCCCGTGCAAGGCCGGTAGTTACTCCCGGTTGACGTAGGGCAACAACGCCAGGTGGCGCGCCCTCTTGATCGCCAGGCCTACCTTGCGCTGTTGCAGGGCGTTGAGGCCCGTCATGCGGCGGGGCAGGATCTTGCCGCGCTCGGTGAGGAAACGCTTGAGGCGAGCGGGATCCTTGTAGTCGGTCACGTCGTCGGTCTTGTGGGGGGCGTCGCTCATGCTCGTTCCTTTACCTGAGAGGGCGCGCGGCTAACGAGTCGCGCGCGGCGCGTCAAACGGTCTCCAGCTCGTCCTGCTGGTGCGTGAGGATGGTGCAGTCGGAGTGCGGGTGCGCCGAGCACAGCAGCGTGTAGCCGTTGTCGATGTCGCCATCGCTCAGGATGAACTGCTCGTCCAGGCGGACGGAGCCCGCCTCCACCCTGCCGGCACAGGTGCTGCAGGCCGCCGAACGGCAGGAGTACGGCAGGGCCAGCCCCCGCAACTCCGCCGCCTCGAGAATAGGCTGGTCGTCGCGACAGGGGATGGTTGCATCGAGCCCCTTCTCGGGGTTATACAGGCGAATATTGTAGGTGGGCATCCAACTCTCAGAGGGCGGGTTCCATGCCCAGCTCGCGGACGAGGGCGTCGGCCTGGGCGACGGCGTCTAGGTACCAGAGCACGTAGCGCACGTCGACGTGGATCGTACGCTGGAGGTCCGGGTCGAACAGGTAGTCGCTCGCGATGCCTTCGAGGTTGCCGTCGAACGCCAGGCCCACGAGTCGTCCCCGGGCGTCGAGGGTAGGCGAGCCGCTGTTGCCCCCGGTGATGTCGAGATCCGACAAGAAGTCGACCGGGACGGTGCCCAGCGCCGGGTCCGCGTAGTCCCCCCACCTCCTCGCCTCGATGGCCGCCAACAGCGCTGGTGGGGGATCGAAGGGGTGCGGCCCGGCCTTCTCGACGATGCCCTGCACGGTGGTCTGGGGGGCGTAGACCACGCCGTCACGGGGCCGGTAGCCGGTGACCCTGCCGAAGGTCACGCGCAGCGTGCCGTTGGCATCCGGGTACGTGCGTTCCGGGTCGAAACGCGAGAGCGCCTCGGCGTAGGCCGGGCGCAGCCGGGAGAAGGCGCCGGCGTCGTCTTTGCCCTCCGCCTCGCGCGCCTCGTCGTAGTCGCGCAAGGCCACTGCCAACGAGATGAAGCCATCGGTGGAGGCCTCGAAGGCGGCGGGCCCACGCTCGAACCATTCCGCCCGGCCCGAGGCGCTCGCGAGTGCCGGCGTGGCGTAGAGCCGCTGCAGGGCGCCTTCCACCACCTGATCGCGGGCGCGGCCCTGCGTCGGGCCGAGCCAACGGAGCAGTTCGGCGGGCTGTTCCTCGGCGGGGAGGTCGAGGACCAGGCCGAGGAAGTGGGCCAGCAGACGCCGGTCGGCCTCGAGATGCAGGCCCGCCTGCATGTCGTGGAGCCGGGCCTCGAACCGGGGGGCATCACGGTCCTGGTAGCCGATCTCGCGCCGGGCATCGGGCAAGCGCCGCTCGCGCGCCCACCGGTACAACGAGCGGGCCGTCGAGAGGAGGTCCGAGCGCCCGAGCCAGCCCATCCGGAGGTCGCGCTCGCGCTGGGCGTCACGCGCGGCGATCCTCGCGTGCAACTCGGCGATCGGCGGGCCGAAGCTGGCTGCGCGATCGCCCTGCGCCGCCACCCAGGCGGAGAGGTCGGCGTCGCGACGCCGGGTGGCCTCCACCACGCCCGACCGCTGGAACGCCAGTAACGTCCACCGGGCGTTGAACACCCCGTTGCTGAGCCCGGTACGCCGGACGTTGAGCTTGGGGGCGGCGTCAGGATCTTCGTGCAAGAGCACGTCGATCATGCCCAGCACCCAGTCGCCGTGCTCGATGTAGGCCGGCAACTCCAGCTTCGCGTCGCGCTCCACCTCCAGGGCGGTGCGCCATCGCTCGGTGTGCCCCGGGTAGCCCGCCACCATCACGAACTCGCCCGGCTCGATGCCCCGCGGCGACACCACCAGCCGCAGCGGTGGCGCGTACGGCACGTTTTCCGGGGCATAGTCGGCGGGACGTCCGTCGCGACCGACATAGGCTCGGAGGAACGCGAAGTCGCCCGCGTGACGGGGCCAGTGCCAGTTGTCGACCTCGTCGCCAAAGTTGCCCACGGCGTCGGGCGGCGCCATCACCAAGCGCACGTCGCGGAGTTCCAACTGCCGGACCAGCGTGTAGCGGCGCCCCTCGTAGAAACTCGCCACCCGGCACCGGGTACCCGTGGGCCTCTCGCAGGCGGCGACGACCTGCTTGGAGCGATCGTCGACGAGCGCCTTGCGTCCCGCGTCGGTGACCCCGGCGGGGAACTTGCCCACGAGCTTCGCCGTCACGTCTTCCAGCGACTCGGTGACCCACACCCGGCTCCCCTGCCCGGCGGGCCGCTCGTCGGCCCGCGAGGGGGCGTAGAACCCGGTCTCGACCAGGTCCTCGCCCTCGCGCTGGGCCCGCTGCAAGTGGCCGACGGCGCAGTGGTGGTTCGTGACGAGGAGCCCGAGGTCCGACACGAACGAGGCCGTGCAACCGCCGAGCGAGACCACCGCGCCCAGCGGCGCGCCCCGCAAGTCGGCCAGGCGGGCCGGGTCGTCGAGGTAGCCCGCAGCCCGCAAGGACCCGGCGAGCGCCGGTAGTTGCGACGGCTCCCACATGCCTTCGACGGCCAGCGCGGGCAGCAGCAGAGCCAGGAGCATCCCGCGCGTTTATCGCCCCGCGACGCCAACCGGGGGGTTAGCGGCGCGCGGATGCCCGGACTGCCGTCGAATCGTGACCACCCCGGCATTCTGGTGGCCCAGGATCTCCGGCAACTCGCGGGCGAGGGCGGCATCCGCGCGCTGTACCCACTCCGGGCGGACCAGGTGCAGCCGTCGTCACTCGACCTACGACTGGGCGCTCGGGCCTGGCAGTTGCAGTGCAGCTTCCTCCCCGGCGCGGGTGGAATCGCCGCCAAGCTTGGTCGCCTCGCCATCGAGGAGGTGAAACTCCACCCCGAGAACCCGGTGGTGCTCCGCGAGGGCGGCGTGTACCTGGTTGAGCTCGAGGAAGTGCTGGAGCTACCCGCCGAGGTGTGGGGCCGCGCCAACCCCAAGTCGTCGTCGGGGCGGCTCGACGTCTTCGTCCGGCTCCTCACCGAGGAGGGCTACAGCTTCGACACCGTCCCCGCGGGCTACCACGGGAAGCTGTACCTCGAGGTCACGCCGCAGAGCTTCCACGTGGGCGTGCGCCGGGGCGACACGCTGGGGCAACTGCGACTGGCCCGGGGACGCCCCCGCCTCGCCGTCCCCGAGATGGAGCAACTGCAGGCCTCCAACCCGGTGGTGTACTGGTCGGATGGTCGACCGGCGCCGGTGGCCGACCTCGACACGCCGGGCATCGAGATGTCGGTGGACCTGCACGAGGGCGACGAAGGCGTCGTGGGCTACGCCGCCCAGCGTTTCCGTCCCCCCATCGACCTGCGGCGGCGCGACCTGGATCGCCGCCGGTACTGGACGCCGATCCCGGCCGAGCGCAGCGGCGAGGGGTTCGTGCTCGAACCGGAGCAGTTCTACATCTTCGCCACGCGAGAACGCTTGCGGATCCCGCCGGACTTGTGCGCGGAGCTCGTCCCCTTCGACGCCACCAAGGGCGAGCTTCGCACCCACTACGCCGGCTTCATCGACTCCGGCTTCGGGGTCGACGACAGCGGGCGCGGGGCCCGCCTCGTGCTGGAGATTCGCACCCACGACGTGCCGTTTCTCCTCGAGCACGGCCAGCCGCTGTTCCGCATCGAGCTGCTCCGGAACCGGGCCGTCCCCGACACGCTGTACGGCACGGCGGGCAGCAACTACCAGATGCAGGGACTGAAGCTGGCGAAGCAGTTTGGCTAGGTCGGGCCGCGACCGAACGCGGTGCCCAGTTCCCGGAGCGGTGCGCAGACCTGCCAGGGCAACTCTCGCAGGCGCCAGCCCCAGTTCCCGGTCTCGGCGCCCGGGGTGTTCATGCGGGCGTCGTTACCCAGCTTCAGGATGTCCTGCATCGGCGCCATGGCGGTCTCCGCCACGCTCGCCCAGGCCTCCCGGACGAGCGCCCACGCCGGGTCGCTACCGTCGCGACCGGTATACACGCGGAAGCGGTGGCGCGTCTCGTCGTCGGCCGAGCGGTACCAGCCCAGGGCGGTGTCGTTGTCGTGGGTGCCGGTGTAGGCAATCCAGCGGTCGTGGCCGAAGTTGTGGGGCAAGAAGGGGTGGCCGCTGTCGGTCCCGAACGCGAATTGCAACACCTTCATCCCCGGTAGTTGCAAGTCGTCGCGCAGCGCCTCCACGTCGGGGGTGATCTCGCCGAGGTCCTCCGCCCACAGCGGCAGGCCACCAAGCTCCGAGGCCAGGGCGTCGAACAAGGCGCGGCCGGGGCCCGGGGTCCAGGCGCCGCGACGGGCGTCGGGCTCGTCGGCGGGGATGGCCCACGCC
>CAYHRZ010000172.1:0-9673 GCA_964359125.1 uncultured Klebsiella sp.
GGTTCCGACGTCGCCACCGCCCCCTTCAAGGTGTACAAGGCGCTGTTTTCCCACGCGCTCACCGACAAGGGCAACGCTGCGTTCCTGAAGGACTGGGAAACGGTTCCGGACCGCGACATCATCGGGCAGGTGAACCGCTGGCTGGCGAGCCGGTAGGGATGTCGTACTTCGCCGACAAGCACGTCGTCGTCACCGGGGGATCCAGCGGCATCGGGCTCGCCACCGCGCAGGGCGTGGTGGCCCGGGGCGGTCGCGTCACGCTCGTCGCCCGGCGACCGAAGGAGTTGGAGGAGGCCCGGGCCGCCCTCGGCGAGCGGGCGATGGCGTTGCCGCTCGACGTGGCCGACGAGGCGGAGGTCGGAGCGAGACTCGGCGCGCACGCCGAGGCGCACCCGGTCGACATGCTCGTCAACAACGCCGGCGTGGTGATGCCGGGGCGCTTCCTGGAACTGGAGTCCAAGCAATTTCGTTGGATGATGGACATCAACTACTTCGGGACGGTGAACTGCTGCCGCGCGCTGATCCCGGGGATGGTCGCCCGGAAGTCGGGACACGTGCTCAACGTGTCGTCGATGGCGGGCGCCATCGGCATCTACGGCT
Organism: uncultured Klebsiella sp.; assembly: GCA_964359125.1. Classification (GTDB taxonomy): domain Bacteria; phylum Myxococcota_A; class UBA796; order UBA796; family SXON01; genus SXON01. The sequence continues at coordinate 601 of CAYHRZ010000172.1, forward strand.
ACACCGCGTACTCGGCCACGAAGTTCGCGCTGGTGGGCTTCTCGCAGTGCCTGCGGGCCGAGATGTGGCCCCACGGCGTGCGGGTGAGCGTGTGCTTGCCGCCCGACACCGACACGCCGCAGTTGGCCTTCGAGAACCAGTACAAGCCGGCGGAGACCAAGGCCATCGCGGGCAACGTGAAGACCATGACGGCCGCCGCCGTGGCCAAGGCCATGCTCGACGGCATGGAGGGCAACCAGTTCGAAATCATCCCTGGCCTCGACGGCTACTTCACGTCACTCGCCCAGCGCCTCGTGCCGGGGATCGTGCGCGCGGTGTGCGATCGGGACCAGAAGAAAGCGGCTACCCTGAAGGCGTGATCGCCCTCTGCTGGTTGTTGGGGTGTGACGGTGGCGGCGAGTCCGGCCCCAGCGGTGACCCCTGCACGGACCTTTGCGGTTGCGACGGCGCGACGCTGGAGGTGGGTGGCACCGACTACGACGACGAGGGTCGCCCGGTGTGGGTGGAGATGCCGGAAGGCAGCGCGCAGACGATGGTACACGGCCCCCAGGGTGGTTGGCACGTGCTCGCCGCGGCCAAGGTTCGCGGCACGGCCGAGGTGGTGACCCTGGTCTACACCATCGATTATCCCGAGGAGGACGCCCAACTTTCCGCGGGCACTTTCCGGGTGATGCTCGTCGCTGACGACGAGTGCGGCGGCTACTACCCGTCGATGTTCGGCATTCTCGACGTCTCGGCGATCGCCGAGGGCGATGCGAACACGCCGCCGGAACTCCTCGCGGGCAAGGAGCTACGCCTGCGGATGACCGTCGACGACGAGCAGGGCGGGGAAGCGGCCGACGAGGTGACGGTCATCGCGGCGCTCGACCCGATGGACGTGCCCGACTAACGCGCGGCGTGGCGCGTAGTCGGCTCGGCGACGAGGCGGTGGGCGGAGCGGGGAGAGGGCGAACCTCCCCCCGCCGCCGACCTAGATCTGCTGCGAGTAGAACTCGACGATCTTCTGCGGGTCGCAGTCGAAGGGGAGGTCCTCGCGCTGCGGCTCGGTGACGATCTTGCCCGACGCCGTCGCCGGGTCGAACTCGAGGTAGCCGGGGCGGATGCGCGTGGCGGCGAGCTCGAGCGCGGTCTGGACGAACGGGCGAGTCTTGCTGGACTCGTGCACCGCGATGGTGGCGCCCGGCTTGACGTGGAAGCTGGGGCGATCCACGCGTTGGCCGTTCACGGCGATGTGCCCGTGCACCACCAGTTGGCGGGCGGCGGGGATGGTGGCCGCGAGGCCGAGCCGCCAGATCACGTTGTCGAGCCGGGACTCGAGCAGGCTCACCAGGATGCGCCCGGTGGGGCCCTTCCGGCGGCTGGCCTCGGTGACGTAACGGCGGAACTGCTTCTCGAGCACGCCGTAGTGGAAGCGCATCTTCTGCTTCTCCACGAGGCGTTCTTTGTAGTCGCTCTGCTTGCCTTTGCGACGGGTGCCGTGCTGGCCGGGGGGAAACGGACGGTCGAGAGTCGCGACCGTCGTCAGGCCCGGAAGCACCACGCCCACCTGCCGGCAACGAGCCAGTCGGGGTCCACGATAGCGTGCCATGGAATATGGCTCCTTGGGTGCGGGAAGTTTGCAGGTGCGGGGGTTCGACGGAGTGTCGTGGGCCGCGCCGGCCTGCCTCGGGATTGAGGCAGCCCCGGCGGCTAACCGTTACCAGGGCGTTCACGCAAGGAGACCGGGATGGGCACCCTCCAAGACGCGCTGAAAGCCGGGCTCGGGGTCGCTTCCCCGTTGCAGGCCAGCGAAACCCCCGAAGTCGTCGCGGTGGGGGTGGCGGCGCTGCCGCGGCCGGCGGGGACGCCCTGGGCTGCCGCGCTGCGGGCGCACGGGCCCTGCCCCGACGCTGATGCCCCGGTGGCCGCCTTCGTGCAGCGGACCGCCGGTACGGTGAAGGAGTTGGAACGGCAGGGCCGCAAGCGCGAGGCGCGTGAGCTTGGCCACCTCCGCGACGAGTTCCTGCGCCTCCGCGAGCGCCGGGCATGGGAGGCGGTGAAGAGCCGTTTCGAGGAACTGGCGTTCCCGGAGAAGGCCTACCGAGCGATCAAGCAGGAGGGGGCCGACGCGGAGCGGGTGCTGGCGCGCCTGTTCACCCGGCGTGCGGAGACCTGGCGAGGGCTCGCCGCCGCGAAGCTGCGCGACCAGTTGCTGGAGAAGTGATGTAGGATGGAACCTTCGGAGGTGTGTATGCGCAGCCGGCGCGGTGTGACCCTGGTCGAGATCGCCATCGTCGTGGCACTCATCGGCGTGATGGCGGCGATCGGCGCCGGGATGCTCGGGGAAACCATCCCGCAGTGGCGGACACGACGGGCCGCCACCGAGTTCTACACCTACGCCAACGCGGCCCGCTCGATGGCCATCAGCGACGGCGTCGAGTACCGGATTTGGAGCGAGGCCACGGACGCCGACCCGAGCACCAGCAGCACGAATGTCGGCACCTACTGGGTGCAGAAGGGCGACGCGGCCGCCGAGTCGACCGACTGGGACACGTTGCCGGTGGAAATGGACGGCGGCAACGTGCTCGATGGCGAGGGCTACGTCAACATCGCCGACGGCGAGGAAGACTCCAACCCCAGCGTGAGCATCCAGGCCTTCGACCCGGAGCTGGTCGGCCCCTCGCACGGGGGCAGCGCCAACGCCATCCACTTCGGGCCCACGGGCATGTTGCTCAACGAGGCCGACGACTTCGCCTGCGACGTGACCGGCGACGGCGACGCCGACGGCTTCGTGTGCGTGGTTTTCGTCAACAAGGACAAGGCCGAGAAGGGTGTCACGGACACGTGGACGGTGTCGATCTCCAGGGCCGGTTTCACGAGGATGTTCCACAGCGACAGCGACGCGGTGGGCTACGCGGTGGGCACGTCGGCCACGTCGGTGCCCACCAGTTCTTCGGCCGGCTACGGCGGCTCGTAGGCCGCCGGGAGATCGTCCACGTACACCACCCGAGGGGCGCCCGGCTGGCCGTCGAGGTGCGCCCTGGCCAAGGCCACCGTGGCCTCGGCGTCGACCGGGGGCCGGGTGGGGAAGAGCTTGTCGACCGCCTTGGCCCACTGGCCCGCGGAGCCACGGGGATTCTGTCGCCGTGCGTGTTCCAGCGACACCGCCAGTTGGATGAGCCCCTGGACGAAGCGCTTGTCGTCGCCCGGCGGCATCGCTCGCCACAAGTGTTCCCACGCCTCGTGGGCTTCGAAGTACTCGCCACCGTCGTAACGCGCGGCGCCCTCGGCGAAGCGCGGGTCGGTCCACCACGTGGTCATGGCGCCGTACCTAGCGCGGCCAAGACACCCCGGGCGTTGGCGGCGCCGGTCTCGCCCAGCGTGGGGATGGCGCGACGGACGGCGTCGGTGGCGGCGGGCCCGATGCGGACCAGGGCGTCCATCGCGGGGAGGTAGAAACCGCCGAACGCGGAACCGGTGACGTCGGCGAGGTAGGGTACGAGCAGCGGGATCGCAGAGGCGTGCCCGATCTCGCCGAGGGCGTAGAGCAAGTTCGCCCGCACTGGGTACTGGATGCCGCATCCTGCGCCTGGGCGGCCCTCGAAGTCGGCTTGCTCGTCGCGCAGGGCAGCGGCCAGCAGGGGGACGCCCGCCCGGAGACCCAGCGCGCCGATACCGTCGGCCGCGAGGCGGCGTTGGGTGAAGCCCCGGCCGGGGTCGACGTCGCGGGCGAACAGCGCCTGCCGGAAGTCGTCGAGGGCGCGCGGGTCGCCGTGGTCGGCGAGGGCCACGAGCAGCCGGTGGTCCCCTCGCCGCCCGGCCACCGCCCGCGCCTGGCGCAAAGCCGCCAGGTCGGCGGGGTCGCGCCGACCCGCGCGGTCCACGATGGTACCGCTCGGGGCGGGTGCCAGCAGGGCATCGAATCGCTCGACCAGCGGGCGCCGGGCGATGGACTGAGCGGGGGCCCGTGGGCCAAAGGCGGTGACTAGGCGCCGGGCTTCGTGCTCGGCCAACCCCCGGCGGGCCTCCTCGGGTCGCCCCGCACGGGCGAGGCACCAGGCGAGCAGCAGTCGATCTTCGTCGGCGGTCGGTCGCAGCCCCGCCAGGGCGTCCGTGGCGACGGGTGGCTCGGTGGTGGCCACGGCACCCAGCCAGGCCCGCAGGGTGGCGCCGGCCCGCCGGGTCGCCGCTGGGTGGGCAAGCGCCAGGTCGCCGGGGCGTCGCACCATCTCCCGGACCGCCGCTGCAGCGCGCGCCTCCGGGACCCACGCGAGGGCCGCGAGCACGAGTCGCGCGGGCAGGCGAGGGGTCACGGCCGCCTTGGAAGGAGTGTCCGTTTATCCACAACGCGCGCCGCAAACAGCCGCTGTGCGTCGCGATTGGTCGGCACGGGAGGAGATTATCCACAGCCATCTTTGGATAAAAACCGTGCTAGCGTGACGCTTTTTTATGTTGTGCATAGAGTCTTCCATAGCTATTGACGGGTCGATATATTTTGTGAAAAAGGCCCATCGGATGAAACTTTCTTGACGTTTTTTCCTTGCGCAGCCCGAAGTGCGATCATATCCTCGTGGTGTCCGGGGACGACGGTTGCCCGTCGCGCCCCCGGTTCCCACCGAACTTCCCCACTTCCCGCCTTTTTCCTTCAACGCTTCGCCTGGGTGCGGACGCGTCGGGTACGTGGCACATGCCTGTTCCCACGAGTCCTGTTCGACCTGTACCGTTCACGGTCCGTCGTGTCCGCACCTGGCTTCCCCCGGCGGGGGGTTCATTGAAGTGGTGGTTGTTCGCCCTCCTGGCGGTCATCGGGTTCGGCACGACGCCGACGGCTTGGCGCTGGTTGGCGCCCACGACCGCCTGGATTCTCGACCGGGGCGGGGATTCTGCGGCACGGGCTTGCGAGAGGCCCTGGCGAACCTGGGCTGCGCTGTACCGTGGCAGCGCGGACGCCCGGAGCGCCTACCCCTGCGCGAGCCACGTGACTGCGGGCCGCCGGGGTGACAGCCTGCGCCATCGCCTCGCCGACGCGGGGGCACCGCCGTCCCACCGGCGCGAGTGGGCGCGGTTGCTGCTGGTGGCGGGGCCCGCTGAGGAGGTCTTGGCCAGCGCCAGCCTGCCGGTGGACGTGCGCCGCGGGCTGGTCGACGAGGCCACGGTGGCGTTCGCCCAGGACGACCTGCTGGCCCTGTCTGTCCGCTACCCGCTGGGGGGCGTGCTCGACGACACCTTGGTGCTGGAGGCGCTGTCCGTGGGCAGCCGCGCGCCGGCCGAGCCGGTGCTCGCGGAAGCCCCAGCGCACGCTGCAACGCGCCCGCTCTTCGCGCTCGCCGCCCGGCTCCCCCGCGGCGAGCCTCCGGTTGCGCCACCGGCCCACCCGGGCGCGACGGTGCTGGCGGGGTACGGCCCGGTGGGGGAGGCCTTCGCCGAACACGTGTTCACGGAGTGGGCGGCGATCCGCGCCTGGGTCGCGGGGGGCGACGAGCCGCGCGAGCGCGCGTCCCGCGCCGCCGCCGTTCTCGTGGGCGAGGCCCCCGGGGAACCGTGGATGTCGGTGCACGCCCTGTTGCGCGGCGAGCGGGTCGTCCCGGTGCTGGTGGGCCTGGCCGCGATCGACCTCGGCGTGGCGGCGGCGCTGCCCGTCCGCGTCCGGGGTGATGCCGACGGCGTGGTGGTCGCGGTGGGTCACCTCGCGGTGTACGCGCCCCGCTGCGGCCCGCGCCGCGCAGTGGCCCTGCCGGGCACGCGACCGAGCCCCGAGGACTGGGGCGAGGCGCCCGGCGCTCAGCTTGGGCGAGCCGCCACCTTGGCAGACGTCTGGGGGGAGCCCTGCGCCGAGGCCGGGCCGTAGCCCGGGAGCACTAGTCGTCGAGGGCCCTCGCCATCGCTTGCACCCTGGCCGCGTCGACCGGGGCGTCGAGCCGTCCCTCCCGGTGCAGCGCGGTGCCGACGATCGCCCCGTCCACGCGGCGCCGCCAGGCGGCCGCCGTGTCGAGGGTGACGCCGCTTCCCACCCAGACCGGCGCCGTGCCGGCGGCGCTCCGCACGGCTTCGGCGTCGGCCGGGTCCGCCGCCCCGCCGGTGGCCCGCCCGGTGACGATCACCACGTCGGCGCCGGCGCGGTGGACCAGGTCGGCCGTGTCGTCGGCGATTGGTCGCGGCGCCAGGGGCCGGGCGTGCTTGACGTGTACGTCGGCGGCGATCGCGACCTGTTCGGCCCCGATCTCCCGCCGGTAGCGCAGCCAGGCGTGGGCGTTGCCCTCGATGACGCCCTGGTCGGCGACCACCGCACCGGCGAGCACGTTGACCCGCACGAAGTCGGCCCGCGCCGCGGCGGCCACGGCGAGCGCGGCGGCCGCGTCGTTGCGCAGCACTTTGATGACGAGGACCGCGGCCGGGTGGCGGTCCCGGATGGCGGCGGCGATGACCGCCATCATCGCCGTCACGTGCGGGTCCACGGCGGCCTTCGCGAACGGGGCATCGCCGAGGTTCTCGACGACCAGCCCCGCCGCTCCACCCTCGACCAGCGCGGTCGCGTCGGCGAGGGCGCGCTGCAGCACCGCCGCCAGTCCAGGTCCGGCGCGGGGTGCCCCCGGCAGCGGGAGCAAGTGGACGACGCCGAGGAAGCAGAAGGGTTCGCGCGCGAGCAGGGGCACGGCGGTGAGTATCCCGCCGCCGCGCGGGTCAGCGGGTCAGCGGGCCAGCCGCAGGCCCGTGGGCAGGGGCACCTGCTCGCCTCCCGCAGCGAGCCGCGGGCGCCAAGTCAGCATGCTGGTGGCGTCGAGCCGCGGGCCGCGCCCGCGCAGCGCCGCGTCGACCTGGGCGACCACGTTGCCGCCCCCGCACCGGACCGCGAACCGGCCGGACGGGCCTCGCAGTTCCAGGCGACCCCCGGCCGCCGCGCCGTCGACCACCGCACGAGCCAGGGCGACAATGCCCTCCACGTCGACCACCGGCTCGCCGGACCAGCGTACGCGACTGCCGCCGCGGCTCATGGCCCGGCGCGCCCGCCGCCGCCAGGCCGCGTGGGCGCCGATCGGCACGTAGGCCACCTGGCTGGCGTCGAGCAGCCCGGCCACGTGCGCGGCACACTCGGGGTTGCTCGCCACGGCCACCCGTAGGTGCACACCGAGCGCCTGCCAGGCCCGCACGACCAGGGCCTCGGCCAGCGCGACCTGCTGCACGGCGGTCCCGGGCCGCAGCTGCACCAGCAACGCGCGGCCGGCCGCGCGCACCGCGCCCACCTCCTGCCCCAGCAGGCGCGCCAGCTCGCCCACCACGTCGTGCGTGGCGTGTTCGACCACCCGGAGGTCCGGGCAGCGCCGGCGCGCCAGCGCCAGCGACATCCCCGGTGCCACCCCCATCGCACGCGCCGCGGGCGACGCCGAGCTTACGCGCGCAGCCCGCGCCCCGGTGCCCGCGACGGCGACGGGGCCTCGGCCGAGCGACGCGTCGCGCCAGCACGCGGCCACCCAGCCCGGCGACACCGCCCTGACCGCCATCCAGGGGGCGTCGTTGCTGGTGGGCAGGGACGCCGGCGAGGCGGCAGCGTGCGCGCCCCCGAGGCTGCCCACCGCCGCCGCGGGCCCCAGCGTGAGGCGCACCGTGCGGACGCGGGCGGCCAACCCGCCCACCGCCACCCAGCGCCGCGGCGAGCACTCCTCGCCGCTCCCCTCCGCCACCCAGCCGGGACTGCCGGAGCGGGTGAGAGTGGGTCGAGCCAGGAGGGGGCGGCCCAGCCCGCGCGGGACGATCAGCTGGCGGCCGCCGTGGGGCTCGGCGCCCGCGTGGTGAGCGGCCGTGGGCCGGGGCAGCGCGACCAGGACGTCGCCGTCGAGGCCGGCGCCGGGGTGGCGAACCTCGAAACAACGGCCGCCCCGGTCGAGCACCTCGGTGCCGAGGCGGCCGGCGGGCACGACGGGGACGAGGCGGAGGGGGATGGACGGGTTCATGGTTGCTCCGTGGGTCACGCAACCACTTTACTGAACTCACGTCGTATATGTAGACCAAAAAATGGTCGTCAAGAAGATTTCCGAGGGCCTCTTGGGGCTCAGGCGCGGCCGCACACGCCCCGGAAATTGCACCGCGTGCAGCCCGGGTGCCCCTCGGGCCGCGGCGAAAAGTCGTCCTCGCGGGCCACGTTCCCCTCGACGTCGACCAGTTTCGCGCGCATCCTCACCGCGCCCTCGCGGATGGCCCGCTCGGCCTCGAGCATGGCGTCGGGGCCCACCGCGTGGGTGGTCTGCGTGCCGTGCCGGAGGTTGACGTGCATCGCCGAGAGGGAACCCACCGGCACGCCCAGCACGCGCGTCGCGTAGAGGCCGTACACGCCGAGTTGGGCCCCGATCTCGCCGTCGTCGTGGTGCTCTCCGGTCTTCCAGTCGACGATCACCGCGCCGCCCCGGTCGTCGTGGACGAGCACGTCCAGTACGACGATGACCGGCACGTCGCCGAGGTCGAACTTCTTGAAATCCTCGAGCTCCCGAATCCGGTCGCTTACCGCGAGCAACCGGCGGAAAACCCGGTTGTCAAATAGCACTTGGACCTGCCGTCCCACCTCGTCGATGGCGGCGGCCCAGGCCTCCGGCGCCACGTCCACCCCGTAATAGTGCTCGACGAACCCCACTCGCTTTGCAGGACGGGCCAGCCAGGCCCCGCTCCGGCTGTCGGCCACGTCACGCTGGGCCTGGGCGCGCACCTGCGCCACCGCCTCGTTCGCCGTGGGGACCGGCCAGCCGGCCCGCGCCGCCCGCAGGATCTCCTCGGCCGCACGGTGCACCCGGGTGCCCACCCACATGGGGATGCTGGTGAGCTTCTTCTGGACATAGGCGTCGCGAGTGCGCGCGGGTGCGCCCGGCGACCAACCGTCCCAGTAGCCGTAGTAGCCGAACCAGTAGGCGCGGGGGCAGCCATCGAAGGCCCGGGCACGGGAGTGGGACCACGCGAAGTCGTTGGTGATGTCGGCCATGGCGCCCAAGGTGATCACCGTTGCGCGCGTGACGAGGCCGGAGTTCACGGCGGCGGATACCCGCTGTCTGGTGCACGTCGTCCTCGCGAGCCTTCACTGGGATCCTCGGTGGGAAGGCGCCTCCGCCTG
>CAYHRZ010000173.1:0-9614 GCA_964359125.1 uncultured Klebsiella sp.
CCACCTTCGAAGGCACTACCCTCTACATCGCGGCGACGCTCGAGTTCGTTCACTCAACCGACAGCCGGTTCAATGCCACGTGGGTCGTACCCTGCTCCGCGTCGACGACCAGCGCGTGGACCTACTCCGCCCAGCTCTATCCGGGCACGTACAAGGTGAGCGTTCACAAGCGCGGCCGGTCGAACCTGCCCAGCTGGGACGCCGTCGCCAACTCCGCGCTCGCGGTCACGGGGCCGGCGACGAACGTGAACCTCGACCAGGCCGTGAAGGAGGGCAAGTTCCGAGAGGACCTGTTCTACCGGCTCAACGTGTTCCCAGTCACGCTGCCCCCGTTGCGGGAGCGCCCCGAAGACATCCCCTTGCTCGCTCGCCACTTCCTGCAAGACGCCGCCAACGAGTACGAGTTGCCGGCGCCGGTGATGTCGCCGGAGGCGATGGAGGCGGTGCTCCGGTACCGGTGGCCCGGGAACGTGCGGCAGTTGCGTGCCCTGTGCGAACGCTGGGTGATCCAGTGCGCGGGCCGGGAGTTGCGCGTGGAGGACCTCCCGCCCGAGCTACGGGCCGCCACGCCCGCCGGTGCCGAACCCGGTGGCATGTTCATCGACGACAACGTGACCCTGCCGCAGCTCACGGACCGGGTGATGTCGCAAGTGGAGCGGGCCTACCTGCACAAGTTGTTGTCGCGCTACCGGGGCCACCTCATCCAAACCGCCGCCGCGGCCGGCATCACCCGCCGCACCTTGTTCTCGCGTATGAAGGCGCTCGGCCTCGACGCGGCGGACTACAAGTAGTCCTAGCGGGTTCCCCGGCTGATTGCCGCTGCCAGCCGGTCCGGGTAGGGTCGCGGCGCGTACCGCTGCCGAGGATCGTCGATGCCCCGCCTGCCCGTCGTTGCCCTGCTCTGCACCCTCGCCGCCGGCGGCTGCCTGGTGGAGGTGACCCCCGCAGAAGCGGCGGCGAAGCCCAACGTCATCGTCATCCTGGTCGACGCGCAGCGTGCCGACGTGCTCGGGCCCTACGGCTACAAGACCCGCAAGACCACCCCAAACCTAGACAAGTTCGCGGCGGCCGGCGTGGTGTGGGAGAACACGATCTCCCAGAACGCCTGGACCGTACCGAGCGTTGCGTCGTTGTTCACGGGCGTGGACCCGCAGGCGCACCGCACCCTCCGCTTCCAGGTCACCGACCGCGTGGAAATGGACACGATGTCGGAGTTGCACGACACCCTGGCGGAGAGTTTCAAGGCCGGGGGGTACACCACCGGCGCCTTCATCAAGTCGACGGTGATCGACAGCAGCCGCGGTTTCTCCCAGGGATTCGACAAGTTCGAGATCGTGGGCGGTACCGACCAGGCCTGGGGCCAGTCCGCTCGGCAGCTCAACGACGCGGCCCTGCCGTGGCTCTCGACCCAGGCCAAGTCGGGGAAGCCGTTCATGGCGTACCTGCACTACATGGACCCGCACTCCCCGTACAAGGCTCCGGAGCCCTGGTACTCGAAGTACAAGGGTAGCTACGCGGGGAAGTTTACCGGCGCCCACGTGGAGATCGAAGACGCGGTGAAGAAGGGGACGGGCCCCGGCAAGGACGACTGGAACTACTTGCGCGCGTTGTACGACGCTGAAGTCGAGTACTGGGACACGGAGTTCGGGCGGCTGCTGGCTGAGCTCGACGCGGCGGGCGCCACCAAGAACACGATCGTCGCCGTCGTGGCCGACCACGGCGAGGCGTTCTACGAGCACGACAACATCTTCCACGGCCACCTGTACCAGGAGAACATCCACGTGCCGGTGGTGATCCGGGGCCCCGGTCTCAAGCCGGGTCGGCTGGGTGGGTACACGCAGGTGATCGACGTCGCGCCCACCCTCGCCGACCTCTGCGGCGTCCCCAAGGGCGCGGCCTGGATGGGCCAGAGTTTCGCGGCGGGGATGGCCGGGGGCAAGGGTCACGCCGACTTCGTGTACAGCGAGTATGTCAACATGCGCACGGTGATCGACCCTGCGGGCCTCAAGCTCATCGTCGGCGACGGTGCCGACAAGCTCTTCGACTTGAAGGCGGATCCCCGCGAGACCAACAACCTCGCGTCGACTCGACCGGCCGACGTGGCTCGCCTGCGGGTGCTCGCCGACGCGCGCACGGCCCAGGGCAAGACCCTCGGCGCCAAGTACCCGCTGGAGAAGCCGAAGGCGCTGACCGACGAGCAGACTGAGCTCCTTCGGCAACTGGGGTACATCGAGTGAACGCCTTTCTCGTCGCGTTGGCGCTCGCGCAGACCGGCTTCCAAGGCACCATCAAGGAGCTGGAACTCAACACCGGCGGTGGCATCGGCGGTGCCCCCGAGGGGATGTTCTTCATCGTTCCGCCGGGCATCAACGCCGAGGCGGCGGCCGGCCCCTTGTCCGACGGCGCGGTGGGGGCCAAGCTCAGCGTCCGCCAGGCAGGCGATGCCCTGATGTGCACGCAGTCCGTCCAACTCGGGCCCCAGGCCTTCGTGCGCGCGCGGCTCAAGGTGCCGGAGATCACGCCGGGCGGCGGTTCCTGGATGGGCATGAACCTCGAGCTCCGCACGCGCGACAGCAAGGGCAACCTGGTGTCCGCGCCGGGCTTGATGTACACGTTGATCCAGAACATCCGCGAACCGGTGGGCTGGACCGACGTGGAGGGCCGGGTGGCCGTGCCCACGGGCGCGACGCAGGGCGAGGTGTGCCTCAGGTTCGTCTTGTCCACCGGCGTGGTGGAGTTGGACCGGATCCAGGTCGTGTCCCGCGCCGACGGGTCCGCCGGCTCTCCCGTGGCGCAGGCGGCCGCTGCCCCGGCCGCGTCGGCGGCCCCCACCTCGCCCCCGCCCGCTCCCGCGACGGCGGCGCCCTACGTGGCGCCGGTGGCTGCGACGCAGTCGCCAGCGCCCGCAGCCGTCACGGTGGCCCCACAGCTTGCGACGGTGGGCGCGGTGGCCTCGCCCACGTCGGACGGTTCCCAGCGCGGCTTCACGCTGCGGGTGGCGCAGCGAGCGTCGAGCGTCGCGTGCTCGAAGTGGGTGCCGGCGGCGGGCGCGGTCACGGTGTACGGCACGGTGGACCTCGCGGCAGTGAACCCCGACGCGGTGGACTGGAGCGGCCTCGCCATCGAGGCCTTCGCCCGGGACGCGCAGGACCGCGCGGTCCTCATCGGGGGGGTGCCCTACGCGCCGCTCTACGTGACGACGGTGGTGGGCGAGGGCCAGAAGTTCAGCGTGAAGTGGTCGCCGCCGCCCGGCACGAACCGGGCCCGGTTCTGCACCCGCTTCTCCGACGCCGCGGGCAGCGTCGGTTTCGACTGGCAGTAGGCGGCGGACGGCCTCGGCGGGTGGCCTCCACGTCGGCCTGCCACTAGCGCTCGATCGTCCACCACACCGTGTCGCCCGCGGTGTCCATGTCGACCACCCACCAGCCGGTGCCGCTGGACTTCACTGCGAGCGGCGGGCCCACCTGGCCATCGGCGCCCAGCGCCCGGACGGTAGGTTTGCCCCCCCACGCGAAGCGCACGCTCCCGTGCGGCCGCGCTGCCATCGCCGGTGCGTGGCCGCGTTGCAGGACGGTGGAGCCGCCCCCGGCCGTGACCATACCGGCGTTCACTGCCGCCCCCACCACCGAGAGCAGCGCGCGGTCGCAGCCGTCGAGGCTCGGCCCGGACAGGCAGGCCAGGCTCACGGCCGCAGGCCCGTCGAGTTGGGGGTCGAGGTGCGCGGCCCGCGTGGGACCGCCGCCCTCGCCCCGCCCCGCCTCCAGGCGCCGCCCGTGGTGGCCGAGCACGGCGTCGACGGCGGAGGTCGTCAGCACCATCCGTCCCGCGTCCACCCACCAGCCCACGTCGCCGTTGGGCTCACCGCCCGCGGAGGCGGGTGGCGTGTCGGCGTAGCTGTCGCGCACCCGGTGGCCGAGGAGGAAGCGCACGTCCCGAGGCTGGAGTACCTCCACCTTCTTCCCTTCGACAAGCTCCGCTTTCACCTGTTCTGGGCTGCGCCAGGTCGCCAGGAGTCCCGCGGCGGGCGCGATGGCACCGCTCCGGAAGAGGCCGCTGGCGAGGGCCATCTGCGGGAAACGGTCGGCCGCGAAGCGGAGTTCTGTCTGTCCACCGACCGCGCCGGGGCCGGCCACCAGTGGGCCGTTGACGTAGTTCAGCCACACCAGGGCGTCCCAGTCCTGGACCGACGCCATCGCGGCCCAGAACAGCGGCGCCTCGTGGGCGTGACCGTTGGGGAAGCTGTGGTTGAGTTCCGAGACCGAGAAGGGCTTGCCATACTGGGCCTCCCGGAAGCGATCGGGGAGGCCCTGGCTGCGGGGACTGGCCAGGATCGAGTCGTTGCGCAGCGTGTCGTTGCCGTCGTCCCACTGCAGGTGGATGTCGACTAGGTCGTACTCGCCGACCACCCGTGCCATCGGGGCCTGTCCAAAGGTGACGTTCGCCACGACGGGCACGGTGAACCCCAGGTCCCGCACCTCCCGCGCCACGTCGGCGAAGAACGCTCGCTCCAACTCGAGGTGAAAGTCGTACATGTCGGCCAGGCGCGCGTCGGGCCACGACGAAAACGTGCCTTGTCCCGAGGGGAAGCGGCCTACCGCCCCTCGTCGCTCGCCGGGTCGGAGCCCGGGGTTCACGCTCCCCTTCCAGGCCGCGGCGATGCTGGCGTCGTCGGGGTAGCGCCGCTCGACGAAGGCGTTCCACCGGGCGTCCAGTGCGTCGCGGTGGGGCGCGGGGAGGCGTTCGATGGCCCCGGTGAGCCAGGTCACGAGCAGGCTGTTCTCGTTGGCCAACTCCACGACGGCGACGGTGGGGTCGTCGGCGTATCTGACCTTGGTGTAGGGGTTGGTCCGGCCCAGCCACTGGCGGGTCCAGGTGACATAGGCGGCCCGCCAGTCGTCCTCGTAGAAGGGGAGCAGCTTGTGGCCGTTGGGCACCTCGGGGGCGGGGTTGTTCACGCCGTCGGTGACAGTGAACGCGCGGTTGGTCGCGACCTCGAGGTACACGTAGATGCCCGCCTCGCCCAACTTGGCGACGAGGTAGTCGAAGCGATCCATCTTCTCCGGGTCGAGGGGGTTCTCCCCGGGCTTGCGGTCGGCGCGGACGGCCTTGGCTCGGTCGCTGTCGCAGTGGTGCAGGCGGACCAGGTTGAAGCCGTTGCCCGCGAGGTGGCGGGCCAGGAACTCGGCCTCGGCGTGGGTGGGGAAGCAGGCCTCGTTGAGCAGGTTGATGCCCCAGAACCGCACCCGGGTGCCGTCGGCGTAGGCCAGGTGGCCGTCGGCCACGGTCACCTTCCCCCGGGACCGGGTGTCGGGTGGCACGGCGTAGGCCGGGGGCACCGGCGGGGGCGGGCTGGTCACGCTGAGGGGGAAGGGAAAGCCGGCGACGGGCGCGTCGGTGGGCACGGCGGGCGCGGCGTCGAGGGTGGCCCCGACGGCGGCGGCGACCACGAAGACCGTGCTGGCGCTTCCCCGGGACTCCAGGCCGACCGACGTGATGGCGGTCCCGGCGCGCGGACTCGGCACCGTGACCAGTGACAGCGCGGCCCCGCCCCCCGCCGCGACGGCGCGACTCGTCCCGGAACTGCCGCCGCCGAGCAGCGGGTACAGGTCGCTCCCGGATCGCAGGTCCACCCACTCGGTGGCCCCCCCGGCGTAGGTGAAGTGAACGCGCAAGGCAGGCGCGCCCTGCGGGAGTGCCCGGTCGATCGCCGCCAGGAGGAAGAGATCCCCGGTCACGCTGGCCACGTCGACGTCGACGCGCTTCTGGGCGCGAGGGAACGCCGGCGACTTCAGCGCCAGGGCGTCGGCCTTGGCTGCGGCATCGGCGGTGGGGAGGCCGGGCAGCGCTGGCAGTCGCTCGACCTGTCCCCCGGCGCCGGCCAAGTTGGCGTTGAGGTGGGGCGTCAGAGCAAGGGGCGTCGGGTCGACCGCGTACGCCAACATCGCGAGCCAGAGCAGCATGCGCCGAACGTAGCCGCTCCGCGCGCGGGGGACGCGCCGCCCGGCTAGGGTGCGGCGATGTTGCTGCTCGTCGCGCTCGCTGCCGCCGGCCCCGCCTCGCCGCTGCTCACCTCGACGGTGGCCGTCGACCTGCCCAACCCCACCCTCCTCGTCGACGACGGCACGACCAGGTGGGGGGCCGACACCACGGCACAGAACGGCAGGCCGGATGGATGGAACTACCAGGTCGCCACCGGCTCGCTCAGTTTCGCTCCGGGGGAGGCCGAGGGCAAGCAGGCCACGACTACGGTCACCGTCGCGCCGGGCACGACCGGGAGCATGTCCACGCCCGACCTGCCCGCCACCGCCGGGAGCAACTGGGTGCTGCGCACGAGGGTGCATACCGGCGGCAAGCCGATGCCGGTCAGCCTCGGCGTGGCCTTCATGGCGGCGAAGGGGAGCAAGGAGCCGGTCGTGGGCCTCGCGTCGCACCGGGTCGAGCCCGACGGCGAGGGCTGGCGCGACGTGGAAATCCTCGCGACGGCCCCGGCGGGCACCGAGCGCCTCCGCTTGCGGTGGGTGGCGACCGGGGCAGGGACCACGGAGGCAGCCTCCTTCCAGATGGAGCCGATCACCCTGTCGCGACTGGAAGCGAGCTCCACGGCCCGGGCGCTTGCCCTTCCCCACGTTTTCCTCGTGACCATCGAGACATTCCGCTGGGACCACGCCTCCCTCTACGGCTACGACCGCGCCACGACCCCCAACCTCGCCAGGGTCGCCGGCGAGGGGGCGTACTTCACCCGCCACTACGTGCAGGCGCCCTACACCCGGCCCTCCTTGTCGTCGCTGGTGACCAGTCGCTACCCCGCCGCGCTGGGCATCGCCGACAACGTGCAGTCGCTGTCGCGCGATGTCACCACCGTGGCCGAGTTGTTCAGCGGCGCAGGCTACCTCAGCGGAGGCTTCCTCGCGCAGTTCTTGCTGTCGTCGCAGTTCGGGTTCCACCAGGGTTTCCACGCCTTCTTCAACCACCCCAACGACACCGACGCGGGCGTCGTCGCCAGCGAGTTGGTGCAGTGGATGTCGGACCACCCGAAGGACAACACCTTCGTGTGGACCCACCTCTTCGACCCGCATGGACCGTACCGCCCCTCGGCCGAGTGGGCGGGTCGGTTCGTGGGCGACGAGCTCTGGAACCGCGACGACGTGACGCTGGCCGCGGGCGTGGCCAAGGCACGCGGCTCCGTCATCCCGGCGTACGTGTACGACGAGGGCAAACAACAGCGGCGCCACTACGTCGCCGGCTACGACGCGGACATCGCCTACGCCGACCACCGGCTGGGCGAGATCTTCGCGCAGATCGACAAGATGGGCTGGCGCGACTCGTCGCTGGTGATCGTCACGGCCGACCACGGCGAGTCGATGACCGACCACGAGAAGTTCTTCGCCCACGGCACGCTCTACGACCACGACCTGCACGTCCCGATGGTGGTGTGGGCGCCGGGGCGGGTGCCCGCGGGCGCGGTGGTGAGCGAGCGGTCCTCGCACCTGGACATCGTGCCGACGCTGTTGGACTACGCCGGCATCAAGGCGCCGACGAACCTCCAGGGCCGTTCGCTGCGCGGGCTGATGTCGCCCGGGGGGAAGGCGCCGCAACCGTTCACCGTGGCCTCCGTCGGCGCGGCCGAGGCCGAGACCACGGCGGTGTACGGCGACAAGGGCCTCAAGGTGGTGGTCGACGCGGCGGGCAAGGTCGTGGAGGCCTACGACCTCGGCGTCGACCCCGCGGAGAAGGTGAACGTGGCCGAGGCGCGGAGCGCGGAGGCCACGGCGATGGCCGCCAGTTTCTCGACGTGGATGAAGAAGCAGCTCACCGACGAGGCCCCCAAGCCCAAGCGACCCGCGCGGCAGGTGGACGACGCGGAGGCGGAGATGCTCCGGCAGCTCGGCTACATGGAGTAGGGACGCCCTAGCCACAGCGGGGGGGTGATGGCCCACGCGGTCTCGCTGCACCAGGGGTTGGCGCAGTCGCCCTCGAGACGGGCCACGAGCCAGCGCCCGGCGGGGGCGGGCACCACCAACTCGCCGGTGCCAGGCCAGGGGTAGCTGTCCTCGCCCTCGCTACTCACCAGGATCACTTGGCTGATGCCCATCCAGCCCGGCGCCCACACCCGCACGCTCACCCGCGCACCGACGGGATCGCCGTCGCCTTCCGGCGCCCAGTCCAAGAGCACGAGGGGGCCGTTTCCCGCCGAGAGCCCTCGGTTGCGGAGCCCCGCCTCGTAGGCGGTGGCGCTCGGCGCCCCGGCATACCGTATCCACGTGCGGGGCCCTAACGGCGAGAGGTCCACCCAGTCGTCCAGGAGCGCGTAGAACGCGGGTAGTTCGGAGGGCGAGTCGAGGAAGATGGCGTCGGGCAGGGGTGACCACGACAGGGTCGAAGCCTCCGCCCGCGCCGCCTCCACCCACGACGTGTTGACGATGGTGTAGCGATCCGCCGACCCACCTCCACGGGTGAGGGCCATCCGGTCGAGTGCGCCGAAGCCGACGGCGTCGATGGCGCCGTGGCCGCTCCGCTTGGTGGTCGACGAGAACGGCCACGCCCACGTGTCGCCGCCGGCCCGCGAGGCCCGGAGCACCACGACGTCGTCGTGCCCGCCCGCCTCGGCCTGCGGGATCTCCGCGTCGGCCAGCGCCACGACCATGCCCACGCCCTGGGACTGCCGCTCGTGGACGACTTCGGGGCCGTACCTGCCGTGGTCGGCGTCCGGTGCCACCTCGGCCGCGAGGTCGTCGAGCACCCCGCCGCCCGTCGGAAAGCTGCTGCCGGGAGCGGCCCACGCGACCGCCCCGGGTGCCCCCCGTTCCAGGCGTTCCGCCACCCGCGTGTCCGTGCCGGGGTAGACCCCCTTCCAGGCCGCGTGGCCGGGCCCGGCCCACACCCATACTTCGCCGCTGCTCAGTCCCAGCGGCGCGTAACCGCCCCCGGGGGGCAGGGCGTAGTCGCGATCGCTGAAGCGTACGGTGGCCGGGAGTGGGTTGCCCGTCTCGTCTTGCACCTCGACGAAGAGGCCCGCGCAGGCCACGAGACTCAACGACGAGAACCGGCAACCGGGCGCCTCGCCCAGCAGTTCGGCACCGCGGGGCAAGTGGGCGGTGGCTTCACCCCCGGCCAGCGGCACACGGTCGACCAATCGGCCATCGACCCGGGCCGCCGCGGTCTCCGCGCCGGGCGCCGACACGGCGACCTCGTCGGACCACAGCGCCGCGGGCTGTAGTGCCACCCCGCGCAGGTCGTCGACCCAGATCTGGCCGGGAGCGTCCAGCGCGTGGCTGTCGTCGTCGTCGACCGGCGCGGCGTCAACCCCCAGGAAGGCGCTGTCGCCCCGGAGCGCCAGGCCCGCCCTGTCCACCCCGGGCCCCGGTACGAGCAGCGCGCTCACCGGGTCGGGGGTACCGACCTGCAGGTAGGTGCTGTCGGCGTCGAGGTGGTAGACGAGGTTGCCACTGCGGAGTTCGGCCGCACCGGCGTCGCCCTGGTTGATTGCGACCAGTTCTCCTTCCTCGCCTGCGGGGAGCAGTTCGACGAGGAGGTCGGTGCCCCCGGGTTCCGCCGCGTCGACCAGCGTGCCACCACTCGCGCCGAGTTGGGTGAGGGAAGACATGATGATCGAT